>JAKOSQ010000208.1 GCA_029777215.1 Bacillota bacterium | reverse complement strand
GCGCGATGGCGAGCAGCTGGGCGGCACAGCACCCGGACGACTTCGATGGCCTCGTGCTGCTCGGCGCGTATGTCTATGGCGACGTGCCGGCGGAAAAGTCGCTCGTGCTCTACGGGACCGAGGATGGCGTCCTCAGCCGGGACAAACTCAGCGGTGGGCCGAACGAGCAGGTCATCCCGGGCGGGAACCACGCCCAGTTCGGAAATTACGGCGCGCAGAAGGGCGACAGGACGGCGACGATCACGTCGGCCGCCCAGCAGGACGCGGCGGCGGCGCGCATCCTCGACTTCATCCACGCGAAAAAATAACAGCCAAAAGCGGGACTTCCAAAGAAGCCCCGCTTTTTTACAGGCCGCGGGGGCGCTTTATGCCGGGACGGGGTGGAAGTCGTTGCGCCAGTTCACGGACGAAACTCTGTAGGGGACGGCGTTGTGCTCCTCGGCGACGATCCGGCGTGTGTCAAGGTCGAGGGTGAGGGACTCGCGGAAGATGAGGCAGTTTTTGTCCGAGGGATTCATGTTGCCGCCGAAGACGAGGTTTCCGAGCGAGTAGGCGATCTGCTTTCCGTGATAGGTCTCCGTCTCCTGCACGACGTGCGGGTGATTGCCGATCACGAGGTCCGCGCCCTGGTCGATGGCGTAGTGTGCAATGGCCTGCTGGGTCGCGTTGCTGTGGTAGGTCTTTTCGACGCCCCAGTGGTAGTTGAAGACGATGATCTCCGCCCCGCGCGCCCGCAGGCTCGCGATCGCGCCTTGGATGAAGCGCTGCTGCGCGCTGTCCCAGTTCCAGCCGGTGTTGGAGGCAAAGCCGATCTTCACGCCCTTGACCGTCACGATCGGCAGCGCGTCATAGCCCGAGACGGCGACGACGGGGGAGAGGTTCTGCACCGTGTCGCTGAAGCCGCGCTGCAGATAGTCGAGCGAGTGGTTGTTTGCGAGCGTAACAACGTCGATGCTGCCGGCGGGCAGAATGCCCGCGTACTCGGGCCGGCCCTTGAAGCGGAAGGTTTTCTGCGCGGGCGTGTCGGCGGTCGTGAGCGTGCCTTCAAAGTTTACCATTGTGAGATCGTCGTCATAAAACATCGGAATACCCGAGAAAAAGTAATTTTTGCCCTTCAGATCGTACATTTCGTCGAAGGACCCCGCGTAGGCCGCGCCGCGGTCGCGGCCAAACGTGCAGTCTCCGCCGAAGGTGAGGGCGAGACGCACGGTGTCGTAGCCTCCCGCGTTCCGCCAGCCGGCGTCGACCGCTGTCAGCGGCAGGGAGGCGTCCATGCGCCCGAGCGTGATGATTGCCTGCTCGATCGTGAAGCCGCCGAGCGGCATGTAAGCGCCGACCGCGCCGCCCATCAGCGCGGTGACGCCGTCCGTCCGGCCGGAGACGAATTTGACGTCCTCGACCGCCCAGCGGGGAATGGCCCAGGCGTCGGAAAAGACCGCCGGGGCGGCGTTGGCCTCCGTGACGCCGAGCGCGGCCATGCAGCGGCGCAGCATGGCCGCCGCCTCCGCACGGGTGACGTTCGCCTCCGGGCGAAAGGCCCCATTGGAACCCTTGACGATGCCGAGCTTTGCCGCGAGCTCGGCATAGGCGCTGCGCGTGTCCGAAAAGCTGCCGGGGCCGGAGAGCGCAAGCGCGCCGCTTCCGTCCGCCGTGACCGCGACGCCGAGCGCGGCGGCGGTCTGCGCGGCGGTCTGCGCCTTTTCCGCGTCGTAAAAATCAACGGTGAGGCGGGCGAGCTGCACGCGGCTGATGTTCCGCGCGTAGTCGCCGCCGAGTGTGAAGCCCGGGTCGACGAGGCCTTTTTCATAGGCCGCCGTCACGCCCGCGCGCGCCCAGGCGCTCATCGAAGCGGACGGGGCCGCGATTGGCGCATCAGACGGCACCGGCGTCTCGGAGACCTCCGCCGACGGACTCGGCTCCGGCACCGGCGAGGGACTCGTCTCCGCGCTGAGCGCGGTGTCCGACTTCCCGGCGGGCAAAACGTTCTCCGCCGGCGCGACTTCGGACGAGACAGCCGCTGCGTCGGGCGCGGGCATCTCCTGCGCCTGAACGGCAGAAAATGGCGCGAGCAGCGCCGCACAAAGTGCAAGGGCAAGGAGCTTTTTCATAGGCCACCTCCGGCCGCTGCCGGCCCGGGCGGGCGGCACGGCATATCTTTTGCGGATCAGGTTTCCAGCTGCTGTAAATTATACCATTTTTGCCGTCCCGGCACAAGGCTTGCGGCCATTTTTTCTCCCTCCGCTTCGGACAGAAAAGCACCGCGATTTTGTGCACTTAGACAACGCCGGAAATATCCCGCGCCGGGGCCGGCGCGAATGAGAAAACGCTCGCGGCCCCGCCAGACCTGGAGAAAACGCAAAGTTTCTGCTGACAAATCGGCGTGGGTGTGGTAAAATACCGCTTGTCGCGGCGTCTGCCGCGCGGGGAATGAAGTTCTCCCCGGGGTCCCCCCGAACCGCCGCCGGCTGATGACTTCTATGAATTTGCGGTCACCGCCAGATTTCAGGAGGACTTTCCATGCAAAACTGTCTCATCGTCGGCGCGGGCGGCGCGCTCGGCACGATCTGCCGCTACCTCATCGGGCTGCTCGCCGTGCAGCCGGAGTGCGGCTTTCCCGTCAAGACGCTTTTTATCAACGTCCTCGGCGCGTTCGTCATTGGCCTCGTGACGGCCCTCGCCGTCAAAAACAGCGCGCTCGACCCCCGGCTCGTGCTGCTGCTCAAGGTCGGCGTCTGCGGGGGATTTACGACCTTTTCGACCTTCGCCTATGAGACGAGTGAGCTGCTGCAGACCGGCCGCGGCGCCGCTGCGCTGGCCTATGTGCTGCTGAGCGTGACGCTCGGCGTACTCGCGGTCTTCGCGGCGCAGCTGCTCGTCCGCTGAAAATGTGCAAAAAAGGCGCACCCAAAAGCAATTGGGTGCGCCTTTTCTTATCTGCAGAGAAAAAGCTCTGCCACCAGCACCACGCCGCAGCAGGCGGAGGAGACCTTGAAAAGGCTCGCCCCGCGCCAAGCGAGGACGATGCCCGCCGCGAGCGCCAGCGCGCCCGCGAGCGGGGCCTGTGTCGCGTCCAAAATGGCCGGGAAGGTCATCACCGCGAGGGTGACATAGGGAACGTAGTAGAGAAATGAGCGGAGAAAACGGTTTTCGATCTGCCCTCGAATGAGCGTAAGCGGCAGCACGCGCACGGCATAGGTCACGCCCGCCATCACGGCGAGATACATCCAGATCTCAGGCTTCATCGGCGGCCTCCTCGTCTTCCTTCACCGGGAAAAGCAGCGCTGCCGCGCCCGCGATCACGACGGTCAGGAGAATCGTCCGCGTCCCGGCGGAGAGAGCGGAAATGCCCGGCAGCTTCGCCGCGCCCCAGCTCGCGAGAAAGCACAGCGGCAGGATCGCCGCGACGACCCGGTCCTTTTTCGCGGGCGGCACGATCACGGCGAGGAACATCCCGTAGAGCGCGACGCTCAGCGCGCTCACGAGCCGCGTCGGCAGTACGTTTCCGGCCATTACGCCGAAGAAAGTGCCGAAGGCCCAACCGGGCATGGCGACCAGCATCGCCCCGTAAAAATAGTATGGGTCGAGATAGCCGGGCCGGGCGATCGCGATGCCGAAAAGCTCGTCGGTGACGTCAAAGCCCACCAGCAGCCGGTGGATAAACGGTGTGCCGGGCGCGAATTTTTGGCTCAGCGCCGTGCTCATCAAAAGGTAGCGGGCATTAACGACGAGCGTCATGATCGCAAGCTCCCATAGCGCCGCGCTCGCGGAGATCATTGTGAAGCCCGCATACTCGCCCGCCGAGGCGTTGCACAAAAGACTCGCGAGAAAGCCCTGTGAAGCCGTCAGACCCGCGCGCTTGGCTGCGATGCCCAGCGTGAAGGACACCGCAAAATAGCCCAGCGCAATCGGCAGGCCGTCCCGGGCCCCCTCGCGCAGCGCCTCGCCGCGCCGCAGACTCAGCCGCCGCGCCGTAAATGTTTCCGCCTCGTCCATGCCGCACCCTCCGCCTTTGCTTCGTTACTGTGTGATCAAAGTTTTACTGTTTAGTTATAACGCAGGGCTTGCCATTTGAAAAGAAAATCTTTATAATGAAATTATAAGATTTGCTTATATATGGAGGCCGTTATGCTCACTCGCTTTGAAATTTTCTGCCGCGTGGTCGACGCGGGCAGCTTCACCCGCGCCGCCGAGCAGCTCGGCTACTCGCAGAGCGCCGTTTCCCAGACCGTCCGCGCGCTCGAGGAGGAGCTTTCAACGGCGCTGCTCTCGCGCGGGAAGGGCGGCGTTTCGCTCACGGCGGACGGCACAGCCTATCTCCCGTATTTCCGCGCGATCTGCGCCGCCGACGAGGCGCTTGCCCGCAAGCAGCAGGAGATGCTGGGACTCGAAAAGAGTGTCATCCGCATCGGCACCTTCACGAGCGTGAGCCGCAACCTGCTGCCGCCGCTGATGCAGCGCTTCAAGGCCCTGTACCCCGGCGTGCAGTTCGAGCTGCTGCAGGGCGAGTACACGGGCATCAGCCGCTGGCTGCGCGAGGGCGGGGTCGATCTCGGCTTTCTCGGCGTCCCGGCGGCGGAGGGTCTGTGCTGC
>JAKOSQ010000025.1 GCA_029777215.1 Bacillota bacterium | reverse complement strand
GCGAAAACGTGCAGGACAACCGCAATGCCATGGATTTCCGTGATTTTGCGATCCGGTATTTCAGCCAGATGCAGGAGACGGTCTTCTACACGCACACGAAGGACATTCCCGCGGCCTACGGCCTCGGCGACGCGGACGACTCGGATATCTCCGCCCGCTGAGTCCCTGCCGGCCCCGAAAAAGCAGGGACAGCCCGAAAGAGAGGGTTCTTTCGGGCTGTCCCTTTTTTACAGGCAGCGCGGGGATGACTTAAAAACGTAAATCAGAAAAAGAGGTGCATACAGGAGCGGGATATGTTATAATATCTTAATTTCAGTTCGGGGTACGGCCCCGGCGGCATCAGTCCGCCGGCTGCAAACGTGCGAAGCGCCCAGCGCGGGAACTGAGGACAGAGGGTGATCTGATGGACATGCCCGGGTGGTTTTACTGCGATCTCTACTCCTTCTTTCTGCTTGTGTTCATCCTCGTGAACGTCTTCAAGAATATTGAGACAGATGACCGGCAGCAAAGAGCCTACATCCGCATGCTCCAGTCGACCATCCTGCTGCTGGTTCTGGACGTGTTCACGAAATTCAGCGGCAAGGGCGGCTTCGTGCACTACTTCGTGCTCTGGTCGAACGCCTTTTCCTTTGCCCTCGGTCCCCTGCCGCTCGTTTTCTGGATGCGCTATGTCGGCTGCGCGCTCTTCCCCGGCAATGAGGAAAAAGCGGACCGTTGGGTCCACCTGTTCCTGGGTGCGTTTTTCGCCAACGCCGCGCTGTCTCTGCTCTCGATCGCCTTTGGTTGGGTCTTCTACTTTGACGGCAGCTTCGTCTTTCACCGCGGTCCCATCTTCTTCGCTCCGACGCTTCTGATGATCGTGATGGTCATGCTCGCGGAGGGCTTCATCATCGCAAACCATGCCCGCATCGAGCCGCGGCACATCTTCACCCTGCATTTCTTCTTCGTTCCGCCGCTCGTCTGCGGCGTCATGCAGGCCCTCAATTACGGCAGCTTTCTCTCGCACAGCGGTCTGTCGTTTTCGGAGCTCATCGTCTTCGTCCACATCCAGAACGGCAACATGAACATCGACTACCTCACGGGCGCGTTCAACCGCCGCAAGCTCGACCGGCAGATGCGCGAGCGCATCCGCGCGAGCAGCGCCGTCAGGACCTTCGCCGCCATTCTCATCGACCTTGACAACTTCAAGCTCATCAACGACCGTCTCGGCCACAACGTCGGCGATCTCGCGCTGGCGGACACCGTCGCCATCCTGCGCGAGAGCATCCGAACGAACGACATGATCGCGCGCTACGGCGGTGACGAATTCTGCGTCGTCCTCGACGGCGCGAACGTGGCGGAGCTTGACACCATCGTCAAGCGCATCGGCGAGCGGCTCGCGCGCTTCAATGCGGAGAACGACCGCCCGTATGTCCTCAGCTTCAGCATGGGCTGCCGCGTCTACGACCCCGCCTCCGGCAAGACGGCGCTCGAATTCCAAAAAGAGATCGACGATCTCATGTATAAACAGAAACGCGGCGGACGATAAAACCAAAACGCCCCGTCCGTTGAGATCCGCTGACAGCAAAAAGCCGGCCCGAAAGGGCCGGCTTTTTTTACTCTGGCGGAAATTTTTAGTTGGATGACGGGAGATAGTGGCTCAGAACTGCCGCGACGCCGCTGATCGGCATGGTCTGCAGATAGATGCGGCCCGGTCCGGTGACGACGGTGTTGAAAACGCCCTCGCCGCCGAAGAGCATGTTTTTGACGCCCGGAACGCTTTTGATCTCCATGGAGCAGCTCGCGTCCATGGCGGCGAGATAGCCGGTGTCGACGACAATGGACTGACCGGCCTGCAGGTTGTATTCCTTCACATGGCCGTCAAATTCGCAGAAGACCGTGCCTGTGCCGGAGAGCTTCTGGAGAATGAAGCCCTCGCCGCCGAAGAAGCCCGCGCCGAGCTTCTTCTGGAAGAAGACCGAGAGCTCGACGCCGGACTCGCCCGCGAGGAACCCGCTCTTCTGCACGATCAGTTCTCTGCCGGGGGCGATCTCAAAGGCACGGATATCGCCCGGGAAGCTCGAAGCAAAAGCGATCAGACCCGTGCCGCCCTTGGCGGTGTAGCGGTTCTGGAACATCGCCTCGCCCGCGAACATGCGGCCGAGGGCCTTGCCGATGCCGCCGCCCGTGGTGGTCTCCATCTTCATGTTGGGGCTCATCCAGCTCATGCTGCCGCGCTCGGTGATCATCGTTTCCTCCGGGTTCAGATCGCAGATGACGACCGGCAGGGGCGCGCCTTCAATGGTATATTTCATGGTTTGATCCTCCTCAAAAATCACTTGGACAAATCCATTATATTGTCTAAACTGGGAGGTGTCAATCGTCTGCGAAAATATTGGCATTCCCACGCGCGGCGGAACGCCGAAGTTCATTCGCCGAAATCCTTGCCGTAGGGCCAGCCTTCGAGACTGCCGAGGTCGAGAATGTTCGTATAGCCGAGCCTGGCGAGCTGATCTGCCGCCATTGCGCTGCGCCGACCCGTCCGGCAGTAGACGAGGACGGGCGTGTCCTTTTCGGGGATCGCGGCCTTCGCGCTTTCGGTGCTGATGTCGTCAAGCGGAAAAAGCGCCGCGCCGGCCGCGTGCTCGACGATATACTCCTCCGGTGTGCGGACGTCCAGAAAGGCGACGCGCTCGCCCGAGTCGAGAAGCTGCTTTGCCTGCGCGAAATCAATCGGCCGGATATTGTTTTCTCCGTTCATGTGCTTCATCCCATTTCCTTTATAATCTTTTTTCAGACGGGGGCGCAGCGCGTGCCGCCGGCCTGTCCGCCGTTTTCCCTTTGAGAGCGATGCCGCCCTTTTAGCTTGATTAAAGTTAACACTTCTATGATAACACGGTTGAACGAAAACAGGCAGAAAAAATCATCTGCCGTCAAAAAAAGTTAATGGGAGGGCAGAATTCGAATCTTTCCAGAAAAATGATCGCCGGCATTCTCGCGGCAACGGTGCT
>JAKOSQ010000207.1 GCA_029777215.1 Bacillota bacterium | reverse complement strand
TTATGTAATCGGAGGACCCCACTATGAAATTATTTGCCGTGTCCGATGACGCCGAGGTCCTCACCGGTCTGCGGCTCTCCGGTATCTCCGGCAAGCTCGCCGGGAACAAAAAGGAGTGCGAGGCCTGTATCGAGGAGGTCAAAGCCGACCCCGAGATCGCCGTACTCCTCATCACGGAGAACTGCGCCGCCCTCATTCCGGAAACGGTGAAGGAAATGAAGCTCGACTCAACGATCCCGCTGCTCGTGGTCATCCCCGGTCCGGGGGGCTCGAAGCGCGAGAAGGACTCGATCACGGGCCTCATCCGCGACGCGATCGGCGTCAAGATCTGACGGCGCCCGTCCCCGTCCCGCCCGATGCGGCGGGGCGGGGCAGACGTAAGCAGGAGGACCGCCCGGCGGTCTTCCACAACGCACATGGAGGTTTCGCTACAATGCCTATGCAGGAAACAGACAAAAAGCTTGAAGCGTTCACGGACACGATCATCGCACAGGCTACCAATGAGGCGAACGCGATCACCGCGGAGCTTCGTATAAAACAGGATGAAATGATCAAAAAGGCCGAGGCCGAGATCGCGGCCGAGACAGAACGCGGCAAACAGGCCGCCATCGCGGAGATCAAGGCCGCGCAGGAGCGCCGCATCACCGCCCAGAGGAACCAGAACAAGCACGCCATGCTCGAATTCCGCGAGCAGTGTGCCAAGGAGACCTACGGCGCGGTCCTGCAGAAGATCGCTGAGTACACCTCGACGACTGACTATCTGCTGCACCTCAAGGAACTGCTGAAAAGCGCCGTCGCCACGCTGGGCACGGACGCCCCCGCGGAGGTCTCTCTCCGCGCGGAGGACCTGCGCTTTGCCGACGAGCTCCTCACAACGGCCCCCGGTGCGCACCTCGCCTTTGTCGAAGGCGATTTTGCGCTCGGCGGACTGCGCGTCGTCTGCCCGTCGAAGGGGCAGCGCATCGACATGAGCTTCGACACCGCTCTTGCCGACATGGTCGGCCATATCACAGAGCTCACCGGTATGGACGTGAGCGTATGACCCGGCGCGTGAGCGCGGCAGAGCCGCGAACGCAACTATCTCCGAACGGGAGGTTCAGAAATAAATGAGTGAAGAAAACTACTATATATACGGCATCAACGGCCCTGTCATCACCGTACGCGGCGGCAGAGGACTGCCGATGATGAGCCTTGTCTATGTCGGCGAGGACAAGATCCCGGGCGAGGTCGTCTCCGCCAGCGGCGAGACGACGGTCGTTCAGGTCTATGAGGACAGCGCCGGCCTCGGCGAGGGCCAGCCGGTCGAAGCGACCGGACGCCCGATGTCCGTCCTGCTCGGACCGGGCATGATCTCCAACATATACGACGGCATTGCCCGCCCGCTGCGCGCGGTCGAGGCCAAGGCCGGCAGCTTCATCACCCGCGGCATCACGCTCCCCGCCCTCGACCTCGAAAAGGAATGGGACGTGAAGTTTGACGTCAAGAACGGCGACGAAGCAAAACCGGGCATGATCTTTGCCCGCACAACGGAGTCCGACGCCGTCGAGCACCGCTGCATGGTCCCGCCCAGCCTCTCCGGCACCTTCTCCGAGATGAAGCCGGACGGCAGCTACAAGGTCACGGATGTCGTCGGCTACATTTCGGACGCGCGCGGCAAGAAAACCCCGCTCAAGCTCGCGCAGGAGTGGCCGATCCGCACGCCGCGTCCCTGCGACAAGCGTCTGCCGATCACTCGCCCGCTCGTCACCGGACAGCGCGTCATCGACACGCTCTTCCCTGTCGGCAAGGGCGGCTGCGCCGCCATCCCGGGCCCCTTCGGCGCCGGCAAGACCATGGTGCAGCACCAGCTCGCCAAGTGGTCGGACGCGGACATCATCGTCTATCTCGGCTGCGGCGAACGCGGCAACGAGATGACGCAGGTCCTCGACGAGTTCGCGGAACTCAAGGACCCGCGTACGGGCCATCTGCTGATGGAGCGTACGATCCTCATCGCGAACACCTCCAACATGCCGGTCGCGGCGCGCGAGGCGTCCATCTACACCGGCATGACCATCGCCGAGTATTACCGCGACATGGGCTACCACGTCGCGCTCATGGCGGACTCCACCTCCCGCTGGGCCGAGGCTTTGCGTGAGATTTCCGGCCGTCTCGAAGAAATGCCGGCAGAAGAGAGCTTCCCGGCCTACCTGCCGTCCCGTCTCGCCGGCTTCTACGAGCGCGCGGGCTACATGGAAACGCTTTGCGGACAGGAGGGCTCCATTACCGTCATCGGTGCTGTCTCCCCACAGGGCGGCGACTTCTCGGAGCCGGTCACGCAGAACACCAAGCGCTTTATCCGCACCTTCTGGGCACTTGACCGCCCGCTGGCCTACGCCCGCCATTTCCCGGCCATTAACTGGACCACCTCCTATTCCGAGTATTTCAACGATATGAAGGAGTGGTATCAGGAGAACTTCGGCGAGAACTTCACAGCGATGCGTCAGCAGATGATCGACATTCTCGGTCAGGAGAGCTCCCTCATGGAGATCGTCAAGCTCATCGGCTCGGACGTTCTGCCGGACGACCAGAAGCTCATCATCGAGACCGCCAAGGTCATCCGCCAG
>JAKOSQ010000206.1 GCA_029777215.1 Bacillota bacterium | reverse complement strand
TGTGCAGATGGAGGTCTCGGCCCCGCAGTTTCTCCTCGGCGCGAAGCTCGCGCCCGCCGAAAAAGGCCGTGCGCGTCTGCGCCAGAGCCTCATCGGCGAGCTCTCCCTGCAGTATCTTCTCGGCAGCTCTGCTCCGTTGTACAACCGCCTGTATGCAGACGGTCTGCTCAACGGCGACTTTGAATATGAGCTCGACTACACCGCCGGCACCGCCATGCTGCTCGTCGGCGGCGAGTCCCGCGACGTTTCCGGTGTTGCGGACGCCTTCCGGGCCGAGGTCGACCGCCTAGCGCAAAGCGGCGTCGACAAAGCGCTCTTTGAAAACACCCGCCGCTCCTATTACGGCGCGATGCTGCGCGTCTGCGGCAGCTTTTCGGCGCTCGCGCAGTCGCTCGTGAGCGGTGTCTTCGCAGACTACTGCCCGCTGGATATCTTTGAAGAGCTCCAAACCATTCGGGCCGAGGATGCCGCCGCCTTCATCGCCGAGAACTTCGAAGCGAAAAAGCTCGCGCTTTCGGTCGTTCGTCCCCTTTAAACGCGCAAATACGAAAGGACTGGTCACATTATGCCCCAAAGCTACCCAGATGCAGCGATCACCTTCCCCATGTTCGGGAACGCCTTCAAGTTCACAGCCTCCGAAACCTTCCATCTTTTTGGGCTTCCCCTTCACTGGTATGGAACGATCATCGCCATCGGCTTCATCCTTGCCTATCTCTACATCTCCAGGCGGAGCAGGGAGTTCGGCATCAAAAACGACGATCTCATCGACATGCTCCTCTGGGCGGTCCCGCTGTCGATCGTCGGCGCCCGCATCTACTACGTTGTCTTCAATTTTGCTCTCTATAAGGGCAATTTTGCAGACGTCTTCAAGATCTGGAACGGCGGCATCGCGATCTATGGCGCGATCATCGCCGGCGTCATTACGGTCATCTGCGTCTGCCATCACAAAAAGATTTCCGTCGGCGCAACGCTCGACCTCTTCGCCTTCGGTCTGCTGATCGGGCAGTGCATCGGCCGCTGGGGAAACTTCATCAACCGCGAGGCCTTTGGCCGCGAAACGACCGCCTTCTGCCGCATGGGACTGACGGACGCCTCCGGTGCCACGGTCTATGTCCACCCGACCTTTCTCTACGAATCCCTCTGGAACCTCGTCGGCTTCCTGCTTTTGCACCTCGTCTCCAAAAAGGGCGGTCGCAAATATGACGGCCAGCTCTTTGCGATGTACGTCGCGTGGTATGGCTTCGGCCGCGCTCTGATCGAAGGTCTGCGCACCGACAGTCTCTACCTCTTTGGCTCGGGCATTCGCGTCTCACAGCTCGTCGGCGGCGTCACCTGCTTTGCGGCCCTCGCCTTCCTCGCGGTCAACGGCTCCGTCCCGCACGACCGCTCCGAGCTTTTTGTCAGCCGCGTCAACGCCGCGGCCGAGTCGTCCGAAGAGTCGGCCGAATGATTCAGTCGATCAAAATGATAACATACATATTCACATTTTAAGGAGGAAAATATTATGGCAGATTACAATGAGATCAAGGACACCGTCTTCAATGCACTCGGGACCGCCGCCGACCTCACCCGCGGCCTCGTCGGCAAAGCCGCCGACAAGACCAAAGACGTCGCCAAGTTCGCCAAGCTGAATATGGAGCTCAACTCCGAAAAAGAAACCGTTCAGAAGGCATATCTTGAAATGGGAAAACTCTATTACGAGACGCATAAGAGCGCGCCGGAGGGCTTCTTCGTGCAGCTGTGCGACGAGATCACCCTTGCCAATCAGCACATTGGCAGTCTGACCGCTGAGATCGACGACCTTAAGGCCGGTGTGACCGGCAAGGACGACATTTCCGTCGAATACACGGAGATCAAGCAGGACGCCGAGACTGTCGCCGAAACAAAGCCCGCAGCGGACGAGGACTTCGTTCCCGAAGAGCCCAAGAGCGCCGAATAAGCGCAGCGATAACGAAAGCAGGAGCGCCGAAGCGCTCCTGCTTTTTTGTTTTTTCACGCTCAGCCCGAGCTCTCCGGCGACATCGCGCCGCCGGGCGTGATGTCGGCGGTGCCGTTCTTTTCGGCCTCGGCCCGCGTCTCAAACCAGAGGTCGAGGTCCGTCGCCGCCTGAATGCCGCTGACCGTTCCCTCGGCGGTGTACTGCCAGAAGCTGTGCCGGTAGTAAAAATCGGGGTAGCTTCCCGGCGCGCCGGCCCAGAAGGACAGCGCTTCGAGCTCGTCGAGCTTGTAGTCATAGTAGCCGAGACTTCTGTAGAAGTAAACGCCCGTGTCGTAACCCGCCGCCTTCACTTCCTTGCAAAACGCGAGGCAGGCGTCCGTAATAACGTCGCCGGTCACGGCGTCGACGCGCGTTTCGCCCACGTTGTCAACGCGCTCCCAGTCAAAAAACACGGGCAGCGTCACCTTGTAGTCCTTGATCTGGCTGAGGATATACTGTGCCTCCTGCTTCCCCTCCTCGGCGCTGATCGCCTGTGAAAAGAAGTACACACCCACGCGGATGCCGGCGGCGAGCGCCCCCTCGATGTTCTTTTTGAAATACTTGTCCTCGGCGAGGCCGCCCTGCTTGTAGCCGCGGTAGCCCGTGCGGATGACGGCGAACTGGACCCCGTCGTTTTTAACGCTGTTCCAGTCGATCTCGCCCTGATGTTCCGACACGTCGATCCCGCGCAGCGCGACATACTCGCTGCCGGTGTAGTCTATGTAGCTGCCGTCGGTGACGAACTCGTCCGCCGCGTAGTCGGCGGTGTCGAGCTTTTTATACAGCGGCACCCAGATCGTGCTGCCGTTCCCGTTCGGGACCTCCACCAGGCCGGCGTGTGGATCGGGGCTCGTCTGCGCCGTCTGTAGGCTGCATGCGCCAAGGCTCAGCAGCATCCCGCAGACGAGCGCAAGCGCCGTCCACCTGCGCAGTCTGTGTTTGAGACAAAAATTCATATTGCAAATTAGCCCTTTCAGAAAGCTTGCCACTCCCGCGGCTCTCCCATGATACCACAGAAAGGCCCGCTTTGTCTACTCCGCAAGTGAGTCCGTGAAGAACTGACCGTTATACTTTATATATTTACGCAGTCTCCCGCGTCCGCGCTTGAGCGTCCGGCTCACTGTCGACGGACTAATCCCGAGTCTGCATGCGATCTCCGACATATTCATATTTTCGAGATAATAAAGCTCGATGAGCTCGCGCTGTCGCTGCGTCAGCTCCTCATCCATTGCCACGCGCACGCGGCT
>JAKOSQ010000205.1 GCA_029777215.1 Bacillota bacterium | reverse complement strand
TCCAAAACGTGACAAGGGGAAAGTCTGCCCTTTTGGCAGAAAAGTAATAGAATCGAAGCTGAAATATGGCTTTGGCTGCCCCAAAAGTGCTTCCAGAAAGGAATGCGAAGATATTTTATGCAATACTCGTTTGAAACCTTTGATTATTCAGAGGTTCCCTAGAATTTGAGGCACAAGTATGTTGTTATAACAACAGAAACGGAGAAATTATGAATTATTCTTTTTTGACGAACACGGCCCTGTTTCGCGGCACAAATGAGCAGGAGGCAGAGGAGATGCTTGCGTGTCTGGGGTCTTTTGAGAAAGCGTATGAGAAAGGAGAAGTGATCCTCCGCACCGGCGACTGTACGGACAGCATGGGCATGGTGCTCTCCGGCAGCGTCAACATAGAGATAGACGATTTGTGGGGGAATAAAAACATTCTCGGCCATGTGGAGGCCGGTCAGCTTTTCGCGGAAACCTATGCCTGCATCCCCGGTGAACCGCTCATGGTCAGCGTTGTGGCGGCTGAAAAGTGTGCGATACTCTTCCTCGACGCCGCGCGTCTGCTCACGAGCTGCTCGAACGCCTGCACACACCATGCCAAGCTGATACGAAACCTCCTGCAGATTTCCGCGCACAAGAATCTGACCCTCTCGCGCCGCATCCTGCATACCTCATCGAAGTCCATCCGCGGCCGTTTGCTGTCCTACCTTTCGGAGCAGGCAAAGCAAAGCGGAAGCTATCAGTTCACGATACCCTTCAATCGGCAGCAGCTTGCGGACTATCTCGGCGTTGATCGCAGCGCAATGTCAAATGAACTGAGCAAATTGCAGCGGGAGGGACTGCTCACCTTTGAAAAGAACCGCTTTTCACTTGCACAGGAAATGTAAATAACAGAAAAAGCTCAACTTCACATCCGGATGCGGGGTCGAGCTTTCTGTTGCGGTTTACCCTTTTGGGGATTATACTGAGCGGTGGCGGAGCGTGCGCAGCGCTGCCGTCTGGTCAGAATTCAAAAAGAAAAAGAGGTTTGACATGCAGACTATCAAGATCAAATATTTTGCCCCCATTACCCCCATCGCGCCCGCTCCGAACGGAGATTGGGTCGATCTGCGTGCGGCAGAGGATATAGATATTCCGTCGGGGGAGTACCGAATCGTACGTCTCGGCGTTGCAATGCAGCTTCCGGAGGGCTATGAGGGACATGTTGCACCGCGCAGCAGTACGTTCAAGACTTGGCATGTGCTCCAGACGAACAGCGTTGCCGTCATCGACAACTCTTTCTGCGGCGACAATGACGAGTGGAGAGTCTGCCTGTATGCCACGGAAGACACCCACATCGCCTTTGATGACCGCATCGTCCAGTTTCGCATTATCGAAAAGCAGCCGGAGCTGCACTTTGAAACGGTCGAAACGCTCGGCAACGCCGACCGCGGCGGCTTCGGTTCAAGCGGGCGCGCCTGATTTTCGATCTGCTGAAGAACGGACTGCCCTTGTTCCTGTCAGTTTCCGGCTTAGCGTATCAGCGCGTAGAGGAGCTTTTCAAGTTCGGGCAGGATGTTTCTGGATGAGGTAGAAATGATGCCTTTTTCGTACATCTGGCGGTAGGCTTCGTAGCTCTCGGCTGTGTCCGTAACGCCAAACATGATGGGTATGACGATGATGCCGCGCCGCCGCGCCTCCTGCACCGCTGAGCGGACATCCGCGATCGCCTCCGACTCCTGCCCGTAGGCCGAGGGGAGACCGTCCGAGAGGACGATCAGAACCTTGCGCTTCTCACTGCGCTTTTGCAGGTCCATCGTTGCGACGCGAATGGAATAACCGTCCTTGTTGCCGTTTCCGGCGGTGATCTGGTCGAGCGCGTCGAAGCAGCGGTTGCCGGTGGCTTTCTGGTTGAAGTCCTTGATGACGCAGTGCTCGACAACGTCCGTGCCGCCGTCAAAGCCGACGATCTTTGTGTAGGCAAGACCTTTGAGCGCTTCTTCAATTACGGCGGCGGTCATGAGCGCCGTGAACAGGCGGGAGTTGCCGTTGCCGTAGCCCGTACCCATGCTGCCGCTGCGGTCGATGAGAAGGTAAAAGTCGCTCTCGCACTTTTTCGGCGGCGTTTTGCGCGCAAAGACGTCCGGGTCGCACACCGCGAGCTTCCAAAGCGACTCGGGGTTGAGCGAGCCCTTGCGCTGAGATGCTTCGCGTACGCGCTGCTCCTTGAGAATGCGGTCGAGCTTCGTGTGCAGTCGCTTTGCTTCGGAGAGGTATTCCGGCGGGAGCGGTTTGTTTTTTGGGGTGATGAAAGTCTCCGTGAACGTGACGTTCTTGTAGAGACTTTGCAGCGTGCTCACATCCTTATAGCGCAAGGGCGTCTGCTCGCCCGCTTCGATCCGGCTTGATTTCTGGTGTGCTGCTTCGCGCGCAAGCTCGGCTGCCGCCGTTTCAAGCATGGCGTCGATCTCGTTGTCTGTGAGCGCCGGACCGCGCCGGATAGAAAACTGCGCGCCGAGCACCTCAGAAATCGACTGCGCACCCTCCTCGGCGGCCTCCTCGGAGGCGGCGCGCTGGGCGTTCGTCATGCCGTCGCCGCGTCCGGTTGCGCCGTGGTTTGTCGAGCGCCCGTCGCTGCTCGATTCGCCGCGGTCCTCCCGGCCGTTGCTGCCGGCGGTGGCCTTGGGCTTTGCCTCCTCGCCGGAGAGAGAGCCGCTTTCGTCGCCCTCGCGCTTGGTATTGTCCCCGCTGCCGGGACTGCCGCTGTCGCCCTTTTCAAGCTCGGATTCGTCCGCGTCCTCGCTCGCGCCGTGTTCGCCCGCCGCCGGTTTTTTCGGCGGCTTTTTTTCGCGCGCGCCGCCGTCTGTGCCGTCGCCGCGCTGCTCGGCGCGGTCGGCGTCCGAAAAGCGATAGTCCTCCAGAGCGGCCGTCAGCTCCTTGAGCAGGGCTGCTTTGTCGTCGATCGGTCTGCACAGGGCCGCAAGATAGTCCGCGCAGCGGGAGAAGATCTCTGCGCAAAGCGCTGCACAGTCCGCCGCAGTCTCAGCAAGAACGGCCCGGTCCGCAAGTGGACGCGCCTGCGCGGCAGCTGCTTCAAAACGGCTGCCCGCGTAAAGCTCGACACCTGGCAGGCGCAGGCCCGCGAGCGCCCAGTGCTCGAAGTCGTTGAGAAAATCGCGCAGCTCCCCCAGCCCCTCCCGCGCCGGAGCGCTGACGGCGGGCAGGGCGGCAAGGCGGGCGTAGTTTGTAAAGCGCAGCATCGGAACGTAGCCGGGAAAGCGCTGGCAGACGATGTTTCCGACGCGCGCGTCTTCCAAAGCGTTCAATAGCCGCTGCCCAAGTGCCGCGCCCAGCTCATAGTCAAGCCCGTACTCGTCGTGAAAGCGTTTGCCGCAGCGCGCTCGCAGCGCGCGGAGGACCTCGCGGTCGGAACTGTTGTCGTGCTGCACCTCATGGGCGAGAAAGACGCGCATGGCGGCGATCCAGTGCCGCCGGTCGTATTCATCCCGCATGAGGTACGGCGCGGCGCTCACAATGACCTTTTTTCCCTCGGTGCGGCAGCGCAGACCGTCGTCCGTTTCGACGCTGTCGACGACGCGGTTCTCGTCCCGCAGAAAAAAGAGGTTGCGGCTCAAAAGCGGAAGCACAGGCTCGGTTTTTAGAAAAGTCCGAAAACGATCAAGAGAGCGTTCAAATTCGGCATTGTTCATTTTCATACCGCCTTTTGCAGTCAGGGGCGTGTGCCCCTTATCGGATCATGCTCTCAATGAGCTCGGTCAGGCGCAGACGCGTGTAGGCGTCTTGCGGTTTTCCCGCGACATTGTCGAGAAGCCCCAGCCGCAGTCCCAGCAGCGGCTCTGCGCGCAGCGCGTCAATAAAGCCGCGGATGGTCATAGCCTCCGGCTCAAGTCCGTCGGCGCTGTGGATCATGTTCCGGATAGCCCCGTAAAGGACGTCGCAGATGCGAAGGCTCTGCTCCGACGCCGTCGGCACGACGCGTCGTAGGATCTCGACGATGGTTTCCGGCTCCCCCATCTGGATGGGCGTGAAGCGGTCGATGGTCGCCTCGTTCATAAAATTTGTGCCGGCGTAGTCCTCGTTCATGGTGATCGTGAAGGAGGAACTGGGGTGCATCTTGACGAGTCCGTAGCCCGGGACCTCGATCTGCCGGGCCTCGTCCGTCAGTGAGTGCAGCACATCCGCACATTCGGGCTTGATGGTGTTGCCCTCGTCGAGCACGACATCCGCTCCGTCGCGGAGATAGACGAGCATGTCGCTGAGCTTGTAGCGCATGCTGCCGTTTTCGATGGTCGGTCCGCCGAGCAGATCGAGCTTGTCGAGCTCGGCGTTGCCCTGCATGCGGTACTGCGGAATACCGAGAACCCAGTCGACAGACTGCATGAGGGTGTTTTTGCCGCAGCCCTTGTTGCCGACAAGACGCAGGTGCATCCCACTCAGCCGGTAGGCCAGCGCGCGGGTCAGTTCGCCATAGGCGCTGGCCTGCGCGAACTTGACAGGCGGGTCCGGGATCATCCACGGATAGCGGCTGTCCTTTTCGATGCACTCGAAGGTGCGGAGGATGATGTTTTCGGGCACGGCCTGCTGCGTGAGATAGGCGAGCTTACGCCGAAGCCCAGACAGAGAGCCGCGTCCCTCGCGGCTCGCGCGGAGAACCGCCTCGTCCAAGACGCCTTGAGACTTGTTTTCAACGCTGTATTCGATGAGAAAACCCCACGCGTCCGCATTGCCGGCATCACAGGGAACGCCGTCCTTCGTGCAGAGCGAGCGGACGGACGCAAAGACCGGGCCCGCGCGCAGCAGAGAGATCAGCGCCTCCGACGGATCCTGAACGATGCCGATACAATTGAGTTTGTCTGCCGCCGCACGTTCTGTTTCAAAGCAGAGCGGGGCAGAGGCGCCGCTTTCCCGCGTGAGGTAGACGCGCGGCCAGCTGCCGGCGTCCGTTTCGCGGAGCGTACGTATAAAATCGAGCCGCATCGGGGCTTTGATGTTGCTGCCGCCGCAGACAGCGGTCTCGGTAAGGGTTTGTATGTACGTTTCATTTGACATGGATGCTCACCTCACTGCGTTAGTTTCCAACGGTCGCGCCCCAGGGAAAGCCCCGGGCGCTGCCGTGGTAGCGGATGTGCTGCACGCCAAGAAACGCACAGCGGCCTACCGTTACGACGCTGTCCGGCACATTCACGTTCGCGAGCGCACCGCAGCGGTAAAAAGCCTCCTGCCGGATCTCCTGTACGCCGTCCGGAATGACGACGGATGCAAGCGAGCGGCAGCGGCCGAACATGCCCTCCGGGAGAACACGGAGGTTTTGGGAGAGTGTGACGCGCTTGAGGTAGATGCAGTCGTAAAACGCGAATGGCTCGATCTCGGTGACGCTGTCCGGCATCACAAGGGTCTCAAGGTAGGGATAAGAGACAAGGCAGGCGGTTTTGAGCGTTGTGACCCGCCGCCCGTCGATGGACGAGGGCAGCTCGACCTCGCGACCTGTGTTGACGCAGCCATCCGTACCGAGTGCGCCGGTGGAAGCGTCAAAGACGTAATTGCGGGCCTGCGCTTCGGTGTGCGTAATGGGATTGGTGTCCCATGGGCGCTCTCGCTGCCAGATGGCGACTGCCTCGCGGACGGCCTCCCGCTTTTTTTGCAGATAGGCGTCCATTTCCTCAACGGAGCAGTGTTCCGTGCAGTACAAGGTGAGATCCTCAGGGCTGAGCTCTGCCGCAAAGCCCTTTGGCAGTTCCAGCCCAAGCTGCCTGTGAAGGATCTGCCGGATGCTCCGGCAGACCTCATCATAGTATGAGAGAACTCTCTGATCCGAAACAAAGGGCGCATCGATCGTCGATGCCTCAATGCCGTCCGCCGTGAGGATGCCGACAAAGACATCGTGCTCGTCGTAAATGAGCTGAATATCCGGAAAAGCTGTGTCCTGATAGCGCATGATGAACCCCCTCCTGCAATGAATTACCGCCGGCGCGGATCCGTCTGCGCGCGGCGGATAGCAACTTCATAATACCATGACTTTCCACAACTGTCTATCAGTAAAATACATCTAATCCGAAAACAGTGAAGTGCAGGAGATTTTGCGCAGGTGTCCGGTTTGTGCGCTTTCCGACTAAATCCGACAAGGACTCCATGCTATGATGACGCCAGAGGCAGGAAAAAGGGTAAATCCGTCGATGGAGGCATTTGCATGAAAAAACTGGAACGAATCTACGAGGAAATCGCAAAACGACACGGGACGACCGCAGAGCGTGTGCGCAGGGATATCCGCAGTGCGCTCAAAGCAGCCGAAGAAAGTCAGGAACTGAACACGTGCAGTGCGTGGGATCGCATCCCGCACAGCGGGGAGAAACCGACACCGGGCGAAGTTATTGCGTATTGCTCCGCAGAATGCATCAGACGGCTCACCGACTCGGATGGAGAGACAAATCCGCCCTAAGGAACCTCTGAATAATCAAAGGTTTCAAACGAGTATTGCATAAAATATCTTCGCATTCCTTTCTGGAAGCACTTTTGGGGCAGCCAAAGCCATATTTCAGCTTCGATTCTATTACTTTTCTGCCAAAAGGGCAGACTTTCCCCTTGTCACGTTTTGGAGAGCCTTTGCCCGGCAATCGCAAGCGAGTATAGATTGG
>JAKOSQ010000204.1 GCA_029777215.1 Bacillota bacterium | reverse complement strand
TACCTCCTTAATGATCCAATCGGGCGTGGATGCGCCGGCGGTGATGCCAATTGTGCCGTTTTCGGAAAGCGCCGAAAGATCGAGCTCCTCCGCGGAGGAGACGAACTGGACGCTCCTGCAGTGTTCCCTGCAGATCTCTGCAAGATGGACGCTGTTTGCGCTGTGACGCGCACCGATCACGACCATGGCGCAGCACTTTTTTGACAGAGCCGCCGCATCAGATTGCCTAATGGATGTAGCGCTACATATTGTATCAAAAATTTTGCAGTTTGTACACTCTTTTTTCAGAATTTTTTTTACTTCGTCGAGATTATTTTGCGTCTGCGTGGTCTGAAAGACAACGGTGAGGGGCAAATTGCGGTTTTTCTCGTCCCGCTCGAGCCACGCGCGCAGTTCGTCCGCGCCGGAAAAGACCAGCGCGCCCTTCCCCCAGCCGCAGACGGCAACGACCTCCGGGTGCTCGCGCGCGCCGATGACGACCGGGACGCGGCCCTCGGCGGCGGCTTTTTCTACGAGCTGGTGGATGTGGGCGACCTTGGGACAGGTGGCGTCTGTGATGTGCGCTGCGCGCTGCGCGAGAATGTCATATTCGCTTTTCGCGACGCCGTGGGAGCGGATGATGACCTGCGCGCCCTCCGGCACATCCTCGGCCCGCTCAGCGACCGCCAGGCCGCGGCTGCGCAGCTCTGAGACGACGTGCTCATTGTGGATGAGCTCACCGAGGGACCAGCAGGGGCCCTCCCCTTTTTTGAGCAGCGCCTCCGCGAGCTCCACGGAGCGGGACACGCCAAAGCAGAAGCCGGCGCTTTTGGAAACTACAATTTCCCTCATTTTTTCGGCTCCAGCGCGTGAATCTTGTCCATGAGCTCCTGCGAGAGCCGCGCGTAGTCGTCCTTCGTGTGCGCGGCCTCGGGCGTGTAGGGTTCGCCGATATAGAGCCGGGAGAAGTGAAAGACCTTGTGCGTCGACTCGATGTAGACCGGCAGGATCGGCACCTGCAGCTTGCCAGCGATGCGCACGGCGCCGGTCTTTGCGGCGACGGAATCCTCCGGGGACACGCGCGTGCCCTCGGGAAACATCATGACGTACTCCCCGGCCTTGAGAAATTTCATGGCGGTGCGAATGGCGGTAATGTCCGCCTCGTTCCGGTCGATCGGGAACGCGCCCATTGCGAGCATCCATTTTCCAAGCACGGGGACCGTGAAGAGGTCCTTTTTGCCCATGAAGCGCATCTGCGTTTTCGTGCCAAAGGCGGCCGCGAGCAGTGCCGGATCGAGATTCGACTGGTGGTTGGCGCACACGAGCGCCGCGCCCGCGGGCTTGTTCTCCTTGCCGTAGGTGCGAAACGGCCACAGCAGCCGCACAAAAGGATTGAGAATGTAATAGGAGATCGTGTAAGACATCCTGTTCATTGGGCCAGCCTCTCTTTGATGGTGTTGTACAAAAACGCGAAGCTCTGCTCGAGCGTATTGCCGGTGGTGTCGATCTCTACGGCGTCCGGCGCGGGGACGAGCGGGGCGACCGCGCGGGTGCGGTCGTTTTCGTCGCGCTGCCGGAGATCGCGCAGGACATCCTCGTAGCGTGCCGGAGTCCCGCGCTGCTGCAGCTCCTCATAGCGGCGCTGGGCGCGCTCCTCGGGCGAAGCGGTGAGGAAAATCTTGACGTCCGCCGAGGGCAGCACGACGGTGCCGATGTCGCGCCCGTCCATGACGACATTGTTTTCGCGCGCGAGCGCGCGCTGCATGCCGAGCAGGAAGGCGCGGACCTCCGGCAGCGCGGAGACCGCCGAAGCGTAAAGCGAAATTTCCGGGCAGCGGATCTCGTCCGTCACGTCGCCGCCGTTTAAATACATGCGCTGCAGGCCGCTGTCGTCATATTGCATGGCGATCTTGAGCTCCGGCAGCAGGCGCGAGACGGCAGCGCGGTCCTTGGGGTCTGCGCCAGCGCGCCGGACCGCGACCCCGACCGTGCGGTAGATCGCGCCGGTGTCGACATAGAGGAAGCTCAGCGCCTCGGCGCAAAGCTTCGCGAGGGTGCTTTTTCCGGCCCCGGAGGGGCCGTCTATCGCGACAGCATAGTGCTTTGTCATGAGCATTGCTCCTTTCAGGTCTCCCGTATCCGCTCCCCCGCGGCAAGCGCGGCGGCGTTCGCCGTCGACCACGCGATCTGCAGATTGAAGCCGCCGGTGTAGGCGTCGACGTCGATGACCTCGCCCGCGAAATACAGGCCGTCAACAAGCTTTGACGCCATCGTTTTCGGATCGATCTCCCTGACGGACACGCCGCCGGAGGTCACGATGGCCTCGTCGATCGGACGCGGGCCGCTGACACGGACCGGGAAATTTTTGAACAGGGAGACAAGCGCTCTGCGCTGCTCCTTCGTGATCGAATTGACCTTCTCCTCCGCCGGGATGCCGGACAGGCGCACCAGCACCGGGATCATCGTGCGGCCCTCGAGATCGCCGAGGGCGTTTTGGAAGTCGCGGTTCTGGTATTTCTGAAAGTCGCGCAGGACGCGCTCGTCGAGCTGCTTTTCGCTCAGTCCGGGCTTGAGGTCGAGGGACAGGCGGTATGCTTTGGTGTCAAAGCGGCGCATGTGCGCGCTCGCGGAGAGCACGAGCGGGCCGGAGACGCCGAAGTGCGTGAAAAGCATTTCGCCGAGCTCCTCGTAGATCAGCTTTTCGTCCTCGTAGACGCGCAGGGTCACGTTGCGCGGGGCAAAGCCCTGCATCTCGGCGCAGTAATCGTCCGGCGAGACGAGCGGGACAAGGGACGGCTTTGCGGGCTCGAGACTGTGGCCGAGGGCCTCCGCGAGAGCGTAGCCCTCCCCTGTCGAGCCGGTGCCGGGATAGCTCTTGCCGCCGGTGCAGAGGATCGCCGCCCGGCAGAGGACCTCGGTGTCGTCCGTCAAAACGCGCGTGACCGCGCCGTTTGCGGTTTCAATTTTCCGTGCGCTGCCGCGCAAAACCTGCACGCCGGTGCGCTGTCCCCAGCGCTCGAGGGCGTTTGCAACGTCGTGGGCGCTGTCCGAGACCGGGAAGACCCGGTTCCCCCGCTCGACCTTGAGCGGGACGCCGAGCTTTTCAAAGAGCGCCTCAGTGTCCTGCGGTGTGAAGCGGCTGATCGCGCTGTAGAGGAACTTGCCGTTGCGCGGGACGTTTTCGAGAAAGGTCCGCACTTCGCAGTCGTTTGTCACGTTGCAGCGGCTCTTGCCGGTGATGCGCAGCTTTTTTCCGAGCAGTTTGTTCGGCTCGATGAGCACGACGCGCGCGCCGCCCTCCGCCAGCCGGGCCGCGGCGAGCAGGCCGGCGGCGCCGCCGCCGATGACGGCCGCGTCAGTTTGAAGCGTTTTCATAGACGTCGTTCTCCGACCAGATGGTCTCCAGGCGCTTGAAGGTGTCCGAAAGCTGGTCCTCGGAGCGCAGGCCGATGGTGACAAGCAGGGCGTTGATGAGGCTCAGCGGCGCGACGAGGGAGTCGAGGAAAGAGACCATGTCGCTGCGCGCAAAGAGCCGGATGTCCGAATACCGGGCGAGCGGCGAGACGTCGCCGTCCGTGATGCAGATGGTGGTTGCGCCCGCGCTTTTGGCAAAGCGCATGGCCTTGACCGTCCGCGAGGAGTAGCGGGGGTAGCTGATGCCGATAAAGACGTCCCCCTCGCCGATGCGGATGATCTGCTCGTAAATCTCGCTCGCGGCGGTGTCGTGGAGCAGATGGACGTTTTCGCGCAGGAGGTTTAGATAGTAGCCAAGAAAGCTCGAGAGCGCCGCCGAGGAGCGCATGCCGACGATGTAGACGTTCTTCGCGCCGATGATGGCGTCCACCGCCGCGTTGAAGCTGTCCTCGTTGACGTCGTCGACGGTCTTCTGGAGCTTGTCCATGTCGGCGGTTAAAACGGCCTTGAGGACGTTTGAGTCGTGGATCATTTCCTTGGCGACCTCGATGCGCTGCACCGAAGTGAGGCGGTTGCGGACCATCTCCTGCAGGGCCTTGCGCATGCCGGGGTAGCCGTCGTAACCGAGCTCGGCGGCAAAGCGCACAACGGTGGATTCGCTCACGCCGACTGTCGCGCCGAGCTTGCCGGCGGTCATGAAGGCTGCCTTGTCGTAGTTTTCGAGTATATATTTCGCAATTTTCCGGTGCCCCTTGGAGTAGTGGGCTGTGGTCCCGGCGATGACTGCGAGTACGTCGTTCTCCATATTATCTGTCCTTCCTTCAGCAGAACTCAAACGCGGCGGGCCGACTGCGTCGGCGGGCGCATATCGTGCGGCGGCACTTTGCCGCGCACAAAAAAATGGAAGCCTGAAACCGGTTTCAAACTTCCATTGCAGCTTTCGTTTTTATTCTCCGCTTGCTTTGATTTTGAAACTTTGGGGTGCATTTCACAAGCACATCATACAACATTTCAAATTTAGATTGCAAGCGGATTACAAATAAAAATCAAAATTGACGAAAATTTCGGCAAAAGCAACACTTTTCTGCAATTCTATTTTCCCTTTTGCAAGTTTTCGATCTCCGCGTCCGTGAGCGGACGCCACTTGCCGACCGGCAGCTCGCCGAGACACAGACCGCCCTCCGAGATGCGGCGCAGACGCAGGACCGTCAGCCCCGCGAGCTCACACATTTTCCTGATCTGGCGGTTTCTTCCCTCCGAGATCGTGAAGGAGAGCACCGCGCCGTTTTCCGTGCGCCTGACGAGACGCACCACCGCCGGGCGGATACGGTAGCCGTCGATCACGAGGGACGAACGCAGCAGCGGCAGCGCCGCGTCAATGTCCTCCCCGCGCACGCGGGCGAGGTAGGTCTTTTTGATCTCAAAAGACGGGTGCTCGAGCCGCTGGGCGAGCGAGCCGTCGTTCGTCAGCAGCAGCAGTCCCTCCGAATCATAGTCGAGCCGGCCGATCGGAAACACGCGCGCGCCGGCGTCCGCCGTCAGCTCCGCGACCGTCTGCCGGCCGCGGTCGTCTGACATCGTCGTGAGATAGCCGCGTGGCTTATTTAACATTATGTAAACCATTCGATCGACCACCGGCAGCGGCTGACCGTCGACGAGGACGGTGTCGACGTCGGGGTCGGCGCTCTCGCCGAGGGCCGCGGGGGAGCCGTTGACTGTGACGCGCCCGGCGCTGAGCAGTTCCTCCGCGGCGCGGCGGGACATGAGGCCGGAGGCCGCGATCAGT
Organism: Bacillota bacterium; assembly: GCA_029777215.1. Classification (GTDB taxonomy): domain Bacteria; phylum Bacillota; class Clostridia; order Oscillospirales; family Oscillospiraceae; genus UBA2658. The sequence goes on along the minus strand of JAKOSQ010000204.1, from coordinate 3,350 downwards.
TTTTGCAGTCGCTGCTTCATTTTCCTGCCGCTTCCTTTCAAGGCCCGCCGGCAGAGCGCCGGCGGGAGTTTCGGTTAGTCTCCGTAAGAGAAGACGTAGCCGTATTTGTTGACCATGAACCAGGCGCGCCGAAAGCGCTGCCAGGCGTCCTTTTGCCGGACGGGGTCGACGTCCACCGACTCGCTGTAGACGAGGGGGTATTCGGCGAGGTCCTGCCCGTCCGCCTTGACGAAGACGCGCCCGGCGCACTCGTCCTGCCGGAAGCCGGCATAGACAAAGGGCGGGGCCTCGACCGTCATCGTCAGCGCCGCGCCTTTTTTGAGGAGGACGCGCGTGTCAGAGCCCGCGCGCAGGGCGACGCTCTGCTTTGACCCGCCGATCACCGGCAACTCGCAGACCGCGTCGAGCGGCAGGACGCTCTTGTATTCAAAATTGGCGAAGCCCCAGTCGAGCAGAGCCGCGTGATCGGTCCAGTCGTCCGGGTCCGAGATCGTGACGCACACGAGCCGCAGGCCCGCCCGCTCCGCACAGGAGACGAGGATGCGCCCCGCCGCCATCGTGTAACCCGTCTTGACGCCGAGCGCGCCCGGATAGGTCCGCAGGAGTTTGTTGTGGTTGACGAGGGTCTGGTCGCGGACCGTCGCGGTGGAGGTCCCGACGATCTCGGCAAACAGCGGCTTTTTCATCGCGGCGCAGGTGATGACCGCGAGGTCCGCCGCCGTCGAGTAGTGGCCCTCGGCGTCGAGCCCGTGCGGGTTTTGAAAGTGGGAATTCTGCAGTCCGAGCGCGGCGGCTTCGTCGTTCATCATTTTGGCAAAGCCCTCGATGCTCCCGCCGCAGACGCAGGCGAGCGCCGTCGCGGCGTCGTTGCCCGAAACGAGCAGCAGCCCGTAGAGCAGCTCGCGGATCGTATAGCTCTCCCCCGCCTTGAGATACATCGACGAGCCCTCGACGCCGGTCCACTCGGGACGGATCGTGACGGACGTGTCGGGGTCGCAGTGATTGATGACAACGAGCGCCGTCATGATCTTCGTTGTACTCGCGATAAGCATGTGGGCGTCCGGATTTTTGCTGTAGAGCGTTTCGCCCGTGTCGGCGCAGACGAGGACGCAGGCGCCGGCGCGGTTGTCCGGTGCGGCGAGCGCCGTCTGCGGAAGGACGCACGCGCTCAAAAGCGCGGCGGTCAGCAGTCCCAAAATGGTTTTTCTCAACAATAAGCACCACCCTCCGAGAAATTGGGCAGTGCTTATTATTGACCTCCGCGCGCGGAATTATGCGGGATTTATTTGTTCTTGTATTTCTTGTAGAGCTGTTCGCCCTTGTCGATCATCTCGGGCGCGATCTCAATGAGACGGTCGAGACTCGTGGAGGCCGGCGAGCCGATGTTGATCATGCGCACGCCGCCGTCCTGGATGCAGAGGAAGCCGACCGGCTCGATCTTAATGCCGGCGCCGTTGCCGCCGCCAAAGGCGCTCTCGCGCGACTTGAGGTCGCTGCCCGCGTTGGCGAAGCCGAGGCTCACGCGCGAAACGGGGATGAGCGTGATGCCGTCCGGAGTGGTGATGGGCGTGCCGACGACAGTGTTCACATCGACCATTTCCTTGATTTTACTGAGAGTGACTTCGGTGAGATCGCCGATAGGATGCTTTTCCATGGTGTCAGTCCTTTCTCTTTTCTGGTTGCGGTTTTTTATCAGGTTCAGACGAATGCTGCTTTTTGATCTTCAGATAATCGACGCCGAGCACGGCGGCGATGAAGAGGAGTTGCCAGAAGAGGATCGATGCGGTGATCCAGAGGTCGACCCGTGGCTTCGACTGTGTGAAGTCGAAGGCCGGTGCGACGTCCCGCTCTTCAATGTCGAACGCGTTGTCGAGCAGCGGGACGAAGGCGGAAGCCGCCCCCGAGGCGATCCCGAAGCCCATCGCGGTCTTGAAGGGGTCCGGCGTCGCGACCGTGTAGTGGAAGCGGAGATACTGCACCCCCAGCTTCGCGCGGAAGCGGCCGAGCGCGCGCAGTACCGCCTTTACAAGCTCCAGTTTTCCCTTTTTGTCGATGCCGTCGAGCGGGGGTTTCTTTTTTTTCGCCGGTTCACCGCCGGCTGCCGCCGCCTTTTTCGGTTTCGGCGGCTTTTTTACCTTCGGCTCCCGCGGCTTTTTCGGCAGAATATTGAGCTTTATGAGGCCGACGCGGACGCCGAGCGTCACGCTCTGCCCCGTGGCCCAGCCGCCGTCCACGCCGACGGGGATCAGCGCGAGCACGGTGAGGATGAGAAAAATGATGAACAGGGCCCGCAAGCGCGCCGCCTCCCTTCAGCCGTCGATTTTGAGCTGTCCTTCCAAAACGCCGTCGTCGCCGGTGTTTTGGAGCGACTCGATCGCGGCGCGGAGCTGCTCGCCGCCCTCGCTGCCGCTCATGTCCGGGAGCTTTGGCAGCTCCGTGAGATCGGCAACGCCCATCGTGCGGAGAAAAAGCTCCGTGGTTTTGTAGATCGTCGGTCGGCCCGTGACCTCGAGCCTGCCGCAGGGCTCGATGAGGCCGCGCTCTAAAAGCAGGCCCATCGTATAGGAGCTGTCCACCCCGCGGACCTGGTCGACATACGCGCGCGTGACCGGCTGGAAGTAGGCGCAGACCGCGAGCGCTTCGAGCGCCGAGGCGCTGAGCTTCGGCGGCTTGCGGCGCTCGAGCGCCTGCGTGATGCTCTGGACGTACTCCGGTGCGCTGCAAAGCTGCAGGTCGTCCCCCATCCGCACGAGGCGGATGCCGCGTTGACCGAAGCTGTATTCATCCGCGAGACGCTTGGCAGTCTCGAAGATGACGTCCGTATCGACGCCGAGCACGAGCGCGATCCGCGCCGCGGGGACGGGGTCTCCGGCGGCGAAAAGCACGGCTTCGATCGTCGACTTGATCTCTGTTTCATCCATTGTTTATGTCCATTCCTTCATTGCAGATCGCCGCTGTCCGGCGCTTCATCCGGCGTCTCGAAATCCGGGACCCGAAGCTCCGCGCCTTCCGCGAGCGAGACGGTCAGACCGTTCTCCCCCTCGCGCACCAGCAGCGTTCCCGCGCTGCAGAGCTCCAAAACGGAGAGAAAGGTCGCCACGACCTCCGAGCGGCTGCCGCTCATTTCGTAAATCTCCCGCAGGGGGCGCGGCCCGCCGCTGCCGAGCAGCGAGAGGAGTTGGGCGCACTTGTCGTGCACGTTGTAGACGATGCGCTTCGGGACGAGGACGCCGCGCTCCGGCGTCCCGGCGGCGTCTGCGCGCGTGAAGACCGCGAGCAGGGCCGAAAGCAGCTCCCAGCCCTCGTGCTGGTAGCGGTATTCGCCGTTTTTTGATTTGAGCGGTTCCGGC
>JAKOSQ010000203.1 GCA_029777215.1 Bacillota bacterium | reverse complement strand
GAGACAAAGAAGCACTTCCGCCTCAACTCCATGTTCTGCGTTCCGCTCGAGAGAATTTCCGGCGAAATGGGCATCATGGAATATGCCGGCGCGAACTACGATCAGCTCGACCAGGCCCCGTTCGCCTATGGTTGCGACAAGCTCGCTATCGGCGTGTGCCCGCCGGATGAAAACGGCTGGTGCAACTGCGGCGGCTACGGCGTTTCCGTCGCCCGCACGATCTGCCAGCGCCCGGAATTCAAGCTCCGCATCGCTTACGTCGACCCGACCGGCCAGTTCCCGATGGGCGGCGACGTCAAGGACACCTCCCTGCATGTGTCCGAATTCGACTACTTTGTCCAGGCCCCGCGTGAGATGATGCCGATCCCAGCAGCCGAGCCGCAGGACATCGACAAGAAGATCGGCTCCTACATCCTCCCATACATCCACAACGGCGACAAGCTGCAAATCGGCTTCGGCGGACTGGGCGAGGACATCCTCTCGAACCTCAAAAACATCGGTAAATTCGAGATTTTCTCCGAGGTCGCGAACGACTCCATGGCAACCCTCTGCAAGGAAGGCGTCATCACAAAGATCACGGCCTGCAGCCCCGGCGCCACCTCCGTTGATTTCTTCAAGTTCTGCTCCGAGGACGCGCGCGCCCGCTTTGTCGGCACGGACATCTGCCTCAACCCGTTCGTCATCGCACAGCAGGAGAACCTCGTCACCATAAACCAGGCCTTCATGTGCGACCTGATCGGCCAGATCTGCGCCGAAGCACAGGGCCTCAAGGTCTACAGCGGCACCGGCGGCTCCTTCGCTTACGTCTACGGCGCGACCCGCGCCAAGAACGGCCGCAGCTTCATCTGCATCCGTTCGACCTTCACCGACCATGACGGCACCGTCAAGTCGAACATCGTCCCGTGGCTGCCGGAGGGCTCCATCGTCTCAACGCTCAAGAACTTCGTCATGTACCTTGTCACCGAGTACGGCGTGGCAGACGTCTTCTGCAAGACCCTCAAGGACCGCATCCGCGCCATCATCAAGATTGCGCATCCGGACTTCCGTCAGGAGCTCAAGGACAAGATAAACACCTCCCCGCTGATCGGTGAGGACGACTGGGACGGCGTGGACCTGTTCGACAACGTCGAGAAATAAAGCGTATTCCAGCGATAAGCTGCAGCATTTAAATGCCTTTACTCCTCGGGGTGGCGCCGCGACGGAACTTCGCGGCGCCTTTCCATTTTTCTGATCCGATAAATTTATACATTAATATTACGTTCGCAGCCTGTTAATAGATTATTAACATTCTACTTTACAAGGTCCAGGGAATGTGCTAAAATAAACAAAAATAAGGGCTTGTGTATCACGCTTTAAAGCGTTATTGATACAAATCATTAATGGAGGTTCTAAAATGAGGAACACGAAAAAGTATGTCGCGCTTCTGCTCTCCGTTGTGATGCTGATCGGCGTCATGGCAGGCTGCGGCGGCAAGACAGCTACCGAGTCCGCAGGCACCAGCGCAGCTGCAGCGGGCGAAAAGGACATGGACATCTCTGTTTGTCTTGCTTCCGAACCGGAAACCATCGATCCCGCACTCAACTCCGCCGTTGACGGCGGCACCATGCTCTGCCACTTCGAGGAAGGCCTGATGAAATGGGTCGACGGCGGCGACGGCAATGCAAAGGTCGACTACGGCCAGGCCGAGAAGTACGACAAGGTCGTCAACTCCGACGGCACTGTCACCTACACTTTCCATCTCCGTGACGGCCTCAAGTGGAGCGATGGACAGCCTGTCAAGGCCAGCGATTTCGTTTACAGCTGGCAGCGCCTCGTTGACCACGCCACCGCTTCCCCGTACAACTATCAGCTCGACATGGTCAAGGGTTACACCG
>JAKOSQ010000202.1 GCA_029777215.1 Bacillota bacterium | reverse complement strand
CGAGTTTAGACTTTAATTATACTGTTTATCTAAAGATTATCATTTTCACACGAAAATGTCCATTAGTTTCTTTAATTTTTCGTTGTGCCTCCCTATAATTTTCGTATACCGAGCAACACACAGAAGGGAATGGCAGCAAATATGGCGGAAAAAAATCTAAGCATCGACTGGAAACAGTGGTACACGGATCACCTCACCGACGTTGAGGGCGCGGCCCGTTATGTCAAGGACGGCGACAGCATCTGGATGGGACAGGCATCCGAGATCCCCTATTCCATGCTGAACTATCTGGACGCGCACAAGGAAGACTACAGCAACGTCACCTTGCTCTGGAACGTGATGAACGTCCCGAACGACCTCATTTTTGACCACGACGCGAAAAAGCACTTCAAAATGATGAGTGCCTATAACCTCCCGCTCGAGCGCATGGCTATCGGCATGGGCAACATTGAGTGCGGCGGCACCACTTATGATTACCTGCAGACCTGGCCCGAGCAGTACAACTGCAACATGCTCGCGCTGCATGTCTGCCCGCCGGACGAAAACGGCTACTGCAACGTCGGTCACTACGGCGTTGCCACGAACACCGTCATCAACGAGCGCGACTTCATTAAAAAGAAGATCGCCTTCGTCGACGCGACCGGCCAGTGGCCGATCCCCGGCGACTATGAGATCACCTCGATGCACGTCACCGAGTTTGACCGCATCGTCGAGGAGGACACCGAGCTCTCCGAGATTCCGGCCCAGCCGCCCACGGAGCTCGACGTCAAAATCGCTTCTTTCATTTTACCCTATATTCACGAGGGTGACAAGGTCCAGATCGGCTTCGGCGGGCTCGGTGAAGAGATTCTCTCCCACCTCAAGAGCATCGGCAAGCTCGAGGTCTATTCCGAGGTTGCCTGCGACAACATGGCAAAGCTTTGCGAGGAGGGCGTCCTCACTAAGATCTGCGCCTCCTCCCCCGGCGCCTGTTCCAAGGTCTTCATGGACTTTGTCTCCAAGGACCCGCGCGCGGCGCTGCGTCCCCAGAGCGAAATGATCGACCCGCTCGGCGTCATTCCGCAGGAAAACCTCGTCGCGATCAACGCGACTTTCATGTGCGACCTCATCGGCCAGTGCTGCTCCGAAGCACAGGGCCTCTCGCCGTACTCCGGCCCCGGCGGCTCCTTCGCCTACATTTACGGCACCACGCGCAGCAAAAACGGCCGCAGCTTCCTCTGCCTGCGCTCGACTTACAAGGATCACGACGGCGAGCGCCACTCAAACATCGTGCCCTGGCTCCCCGAGGGCAGCATTGTCACGACCCCGAAGGTCTTCGTCATGTACCTTGTCTCCGAGTGGGGCGTGACGGACGTCTTCTGCAAATCCATTCCGGACCGTATCCGCGCCATCATCAAGATCGCGCACCCCGACTACCGCAAGGAACTCATGGAAAAAATCGTCACTACGCCGCTGATCGGCGAGGATGATTTTGAAGGCTACGATGCTTTCGACAACGTGAAGTAACGCAGCCGAATAGAT
>JAKOSQ010000201.1 GCA_029777215.1 Bacillota bacterium | reverse complement strand
TAATAGAGAAAAAACGACAGGAGGATGCCCATGAGCAAGGCAAAAATACTGATCATCGAAGACGAGGACGATATCCGCGAAGGCATCCGCATCCTGCTCGAGAGCGAGGAGTTCACGGTCGTGGAGGCGCGCGACGGCTTTGAGGGTCTCAAGGCGGTCGACGACGAGACGGACCTTGTCATCCTCGACGTGATGATGCCGGGCATCTCCGGCATCCTGACCTGTCAGGAGATCCGCAAAAAATCCTATGTCCCGATCCTCTTCCTCTCGGCAAAGTCGCAGGAGGAGGACAAGACCGTCGGCCTGCTCGCGGGCGGCGACGACTATCTCACAAAGCCCTTTTCCTACGCCGAGCTGCTCGCGCGCGTCAAGGCCCTGCTGCGCCGCTACTATCTCTACAAGGGCAAGAGCACCGCAGGAGAGGAGGAGAGCAAGAGCGTTCTGACGATCGGCGAGTACCACATCAACACCGCCTGCAACGAACTTTTCATCGGCGAGCGGCGGGTCGAGCTCACGGACATCGAATATCAGCTTCTGCTGCTTCTCATGAAGCACCCCGGCCGCGTCTATTCGGCGCAGAACATCTATGAGAGCGTTTGGAACGAGCCGTATTTCTACGTTTCGAACGGCACCGTCATGGTGCACATTCGCAAGCTGCGCGTCAAGATCGAGGAGAACCCGCAGGAGCCGGCGCACATCAAGACGGTCTGGGGAAGGGGCTATCGCTTTGAATAAAATCCTTCACGGCACGCTGACCAAAAAGCTCGTCGAGCTCATTCTGCTTGCGGCGGCTGTCTCGACCGGTGCGTTTTTCCTTTTGAACTGGGCAGCCGACAAGGCCGTTGAGGGCTACGCCGGCTTTCCGGCGTATATCGACAGAGAGTATGACCGCGCGGCGGGGAGCCTTCAGGACTATGTCACGGAAAACGAGCTCAAGCTCGCCGATGCCGGCCGTCTCGCCGACTGGGTGAAAGGCGAAAAGAGCGTTCAGATCCATGTGTTTTACGGAGAAGAGCAGCTTTATACCTCCAACGGCGTCTACTACGAGACGGAGGCCGGCGAAGCGAAAAGCAACGAGGGCACTGGCCGCTATTACGACCTGCCCTTCGCGGACGGAACAGCAAAGGTCTATATCTACGGCGCCTTTGAATACAAGTTCTACGTCGCCGTGGAGCTCGTCCTCTTCGGACTGAGCATTTTGCTGTTTTTTATTTTGCTGCTTTTGGGCATCCGCGACCGCATCCACTACATCCGCGTGCTCGAGGGCGACATCGGCGTCATGGAGGGCGGTGAGCTGCAAAAGCCCGTCACCGTGCAGGGCGACGACGAGCTTGGCACGCTCGCCGAAAAGCTCGAGGCGATGCGCCTGTCCCTGCTGCACCAGGGCGAAGCCGAGCGCCGCGCGACTGAGGCCAACCGCAGTCTTGTTACCGAGATGTCCCACGATCTGCGCACGCCGCTGACATCACTGCTGCTCTACACCCAGATCGTCCAGAACGGAAAGTACAAGAGCGAGGCCGAGATGCAGTCCTATCTCGAGAAAATCTACGGCCGCGCCATGCAGATCAAGAGCCAGTCGGACGCGCTTTTTTACCACTTCCTTGTCGACAAGGACGCCGCGCCCGCGCCGCTGTGCGACGAGGACCTCAAGGCCGTCTTTCCGGATGTGCTCTCAGACTTCGTCTGCACGCTCGAGGCAAAGGGCTTCAAGGTCGAAACGACCGGGGAGTGGCCGGACGCAAAGAGCCGCGTAAACATCGAATATCTCACGCGCATCATGGACAATCTCCTTTCGAACATCCTCAAGTACGCCGACAGCGGCGTGCCGGTCCGCCTGCTCTTCTTCTGCCGGGACAGGCAGTTTTCCGTCGAGCTCTATAACCGGATCGTCAAGCGCCACCGGACGGGGGACTCGAGCCACATCGGCATGGAAAATGTGCGGTCGCTCATGGAGCGCATGGGCGGCAGCTATGAGCACGAGGAGGCCGACGGCATCTTCTGCTCGCGCCTGCTGTTTCCCTGCGACTGAAAAAAAGACCGCGATCCCTTAACAAAGGGACCGCGGCTTTTTTTACCCGGAT
>JAKOSQ010000200.1 GCA_029777215.1 Bacillota bacterium | reverse complement strand
GCGGCAGCGGCTCCGGGGCAAAAAAAATACCCAGGCGTTTCGGCCTGGGTATTTTCAGTGACGGTTTAAAAAGCGGGACTATTCCTCTGTCTTTTTAGCGGCCTTTTTGGCTTTCGGCTTCGGAGCGGCTTCGCCATCGGCGGGAGCGGCAGCCTTCTTCTTCGGAGCGGCCTTCTTTGGCTTCTCCTCAGCTTCAACCGCAGGGGCATCGGCGGCCGGGGCGGCGGCGGTTTCCGTATTCACGCGGTCAACCCACTCGATGTAGGCCATCTGAGCGGAGTCCGTGTGGCGCTGCCCGAGCTTGGTGATCCGGGTATAGCCGCCAACGCGGGTTGCGGAGGCAGGAGCAATCTGACCGAACAGCTTGCTCACGGCTTCCTTGTTGTGGAGGTAACCCAGCGCCAGACGGCGGGCATGGAGATCGCCGCGCTTGCCGAGCGTGACCATCTTTTCCGCAAAGGGACGGACGGCTTTGGCTTTGGCAAGGGTGGTCTTGATCTGCTCGTGCTCGACAAGGCTGACAACGAGGTTCGCGAGGAGCGCGTCGCGGTGGTCCTGACGGCGCTGAAGTTTGATGGTTTTACGACCGTGTCTCATGAATCAAAATGGTTCGTGTTTAGTGAGTGGTAGGTTGGGGAAAGCGGGCGGATTAGTCATCATCCTCTTCATCGTCGCCGATGTTCTGGCTGATGAGGCCGGCGAGACCCTCGCCCGGACCTTCGTCATCCTTGAAGTAGCTGAAGGCGCTGCCGCCGCGGCCGGAGGACTCCATGAGGTTCGAATCGAACTTCATGCCGAGACCGAGACCGAGTTCGGCCAGTTTGTCCTTGATCTCGTTGAGCGACTTCTTGCCGAAGTTGCGGTACTTGAGCATTTCCGCTTCGCTCTTCATGGCGAGCTGCCCAACGCTGGTGATGTTCGCGTTGTTGAGGCAGTTTGCGGCGCGGACGCTGAGTTCGATTTCGTTGACCGACATATTCAGCAGCTTGCGCAGCTCGCTGTTTTCTTCGGTCTGGGCTTCCGGAGCGACTTCGAATTCGACCTGGCTGTCGTCGTAGTTGACGAAAACATCGAGGTGGCGGCGCAGGATGGCACTGGCCTGAGTGAGGGCATCATGCGGGGTGATGCGGCCGTCGGTCCAGATTTCGAGTTCCAGTTTGTCGTAGTCGGTCTTCTGTCCGACCCGGGTATTCAGCACACCGTAGCGGACGCGGGTGACGGGGGAGAAAATGCTGTCGATGGGGATCACGCCGATAGGCATGTCCGGCCGCTTGTTTTCATCGCCGCTGGAGAAACCGCGGCCGACGCGGACTTCCATTTCGACTTCAAATTTCACCTTTTTGTCGAGCGTGCAGATCACGAGGTCCTTATTGAGGACGCTGTAGTGCTGATCTTCACGGATGTCGCCGGCGGTGACGACGCCGTCGCGGTCCACGCTAATGGTGAGGAGACGGGATTCCTTGGAATCACCGTGCTGGAAGCGCACCTTTTTCAGGTTGAGGACGATGTCGGTGACATCCTCCACAACGCCGGGAAGGCTGCAAAATTCGTGCTGCGCGCCTTTGATTTTGACGCTGGTGATGGCGGCACCCTCGAGGCTGCTGAGGAGAACGCGGCGCAG
>JAKOSQ010000199.1 GCA_029777215.1 Bacillota bacterium | reverse complement strand
CGACATCGGTGAAAACCGGCTCGTTGGCATGAAGTCCCGCGGCGTCTACGAGACCCCGGGCGGCACCATCCTCTACAAGGCGCACGAAAACCTTGAAATGATCACGCTCGACAAGCAGACCGCCCACCTCAAGGAGCAGCTTGCCGTCACCTACGCCGAGATCGTTTACAACGGTCAGTGGTTCACTCCCCTCCACGAGGCGCTGGACGCCTTCGTTGAGTCGACGCAGAAGAACGTCACCGGCAAGGTTAAGCTCAAGCTCTACAAGGGCAACATCATCTCCGCCGGCACCGAGTCGCCCTACAGCCTCTATTCCGAGAACATCGCCACCTTCGGCGAGAGCGACTATGACCAGAAGGACTCCGCGGGCTTCATCAACCTCTTCGGTCTCCCCATCAAGGTCAAGGCCCTCATGGAACAGGGTCAGTTAAACAAATAACTTCCTCCATTAATGTACCCCGGCGAGCGCCGCGGACGGTCATCCTCCGCGGCGCATATTTATGCCCGGCGCGGTTTGCTTATTTTTCTCAACTATGCTACAATGTTTTGTATTACAGAAAAACGGAACACGTCGTCCGCTTCCGGACGCAGAGGAGAAAGGGGAGGCGAGGCCGGAGAGCCCGCCACATTATCCATGACCAACGGCGAAAACACGATCCTGCAGGGAAAAATCTTTGAACCGCTCATCAGATTCACGCTGCCGCTGATGCTGGCAATTCTCATTCAGGCACTTTACGGCGCAGTGGACCTCATGATCGTCGGCAAGTTCGGCAGCACCCCGAGCGTGGCGGCGGTTTCCAACGGCGGGCAGATTATGCAGACCGTCTCGGACTTTATGACAGGACTGTCGATGGGCGTGACCGTCCTCATCGGGCAGGCCGTCGGCGCGCGGGACAAAGACCGCGCCTCGAAGACCTTCGGCGCGATGGTGACGCTCTTTCTTACCGCCGGCGTCGCGCTGAGCGTCGTCATGTATTTCTGCTCCGCCCCGATTGCGGAGCTCATGAAGATCCCCGCCGAGGCCAAGCCCAAGATGGTCGAATACCTGCGCATCTGCTCCTGCGGCATCGTTTTCATCACGGCGTTCAACGTCATCGCCGCCATGTTCCGCGGCCTCGGTGATTCAAAATCGCCGCTGAAGTTCATCACTGTTGCCTGCCTTTTCAACGTCGCGGGCGACCTGCTGCTCGTCGGCGTGCTGCGCATGGATGTCGCGGGCGCGGCAATCGCAACGGTGTTCGCGCAGGGCGCGAGCGTCGTGTTTTCGATCTGGAAGATGAAAAAGGACGGCCTGCCTTTCCCCGTGGACCGCGCGCATCTGCGCAATAACCGCCCGGCGCGGCTGCGCATCGCGCACGTCGGCGCGCCGATGGCCTTTCAAGACCTCCTCATCAGCATCTCCTTTCTCATCATCATGGCCATCATCAACGACATCGGTCTCGTCGAGTCCGCGAGCGTCGGCATTGCGGAAAAGCTCTACGTTTTCCTTGCCCTCGTGCCGATCTCGTTTATGTACTCGCTCTCGGCCTTCGTTGCGCAGAACATCGGCGCGAAGCAGGAGCACCGGGCGGTGCAGAGCATGGTCGTCGCCATGCGCGTGAGCTTCGTTTTCGGGCTGGTCACGTTTTCGCTGACCTTCTTTGCGGGTACGCAAATGGCGTCAATCTTTGCGGACGACCCGGCGGTAATCACCGCCACCGCGAGCTATTTGCGCTCCGTCGGCGCGGAGTATCTGATGATCCCAATCGCGTTTTGCTTTCTCGGCTACTTCAGCGGCATCGGCCACACGCGCTTCGTTTTCGCCGAGGGTCTGGTGTCCTCGTTCGTGTTCCGCATCCCGCTGTGCTGGTATTTCAGTACGCTGCCGGACACGAGCCTTGCCAAGATCGGCTTGTCCGTCCCCCTCTCCGCCGTCGCCGCGCTGACGATGTGCGTGGCCTACTATTTTCATATCCGCAGGCGGCGGGAGCGGGCGGAAAAAAACCTGCAATGAGCGTTTAGCGGGCGGCTTCGGCCGTCCGCTTTCAATATCTGGGACAAACGCCGCAAGCTTTTGTTGACAAGTGGCAAGTTTATGATAAAATATATCAGTTAAAATGTCTCTTATGGCCGTTTGCGTGCAGGCGGCTTTTCCCCGCTCCGGCGGGCTGACTGAGAGAGTGCAAATCGGGAGGAACGAAATAGCATGGAAAAATTCGGATTAAACGAGCTGAGAGAAAAATACCTCTCCTTCTTTGAGAGCAAGGGACACCTGCGCCTGCCGAGCTTCTCTCTCATTCCGCAGAACGACGCCTCGCTGCTGCTCATCAACGCCGGCATGGCCCCGATGAAGCCGTGGTTCACCGGCGAACAGGAGCCGCCCCGCCGCCGCGTCACGACCTGCCAGAAGTGCGTTCGCACCGGCGACATCGAAAACATTGGCCACACCGCCCGCCACGGCACTTATTTCGAAATGCTGGGCAACTTTTCCTTCGGCGACTACTTCAAGCACGAAGCCCTCGCGTGGGCCTGGGAATTTTTGACCTCCCCACAGTGGGTCGGCATGGACCCCAACCGCCTTTACCCCTCCGTCTATGTGGACGACGACGATGCCTTTGCCATCTGGCGCGACGAGATCGGCGTGCCCGCCGAGCGCATCACCCGTCTCGGCAAGGAGGACAACTTCTGGGAGCACGGCTCCGGCCCGTGCGGCCCCTGCTCCGAGATCTACTTTGACCGCGGCGAGCAGTACGGCTGCGGCAGCCCCACCTGCGGCCCCGGCTGCGACTGCGACCGCTTCATCGAGATCTGGAACGTCGTTTTCTCCCAGTTCAACAACGACGGCAACGGCAACTACACCGAGCTCATCCAGAAGAACATCGACACCGGCATGGGCCTCGAGAGACTTGCCGTCGTGTGCCAGGGCGTCGACTCCCTGTTCGACGTCGACACCGTCATGAATATTACGAATAAGGTCAGCGAGATCACTGGCGCGCGCTACGGCCAGTCCAAGGCTGTCGACACCTCGCTGCGCGTCATCACCGACCATATCCGCAGCGCCACCATGATGATCGCGGACGGCGTCCTTCCCTCGAACGAGGGCCGGGGCTACGTCCTGCGCCGTCTCCTCCGCCGCGCCGCGCGGCACGGCAAGCTCCTCGGCGTCAACGACCCCTTCCTCTATGAGGTCTGCGACATGGTCATCCATGAAAATCAGCTCGCCTACCCCGATCTCGTGGCAAAAAAGGACTACATCACCCGCGTCATCAAGATCGAGGAGGAGAACTTCGCCAAGACCATCGACGGCGGCATGAAGATCGTCGCCGACATGCTCGCCGAGCACAAGAAGTCCGGCGCGCAGGTCTTCTCCGGCGCAGACGCCTTCAAGCTCTACGACACCTACGGCTTCCCGATCGACCTCACCGAGGAGATCGTCGAGGAGCAGGGCCTCAAGATCGACCGCGACGCCTTCAACAAGTGCATGGAGGAGCAGCGTGTCCGCGCCCGCGAGGCGCGCGCCGCGCTCGGCGACCTCGCTTGGGCCGGCATCGACCTCGGCCTTGACACCACCCCCACGAAGTTCACGGGCTACGACACCCTGACGAGCACCGGCAAAATCCTCGCCATCGTCGTCGGGGACGAACTCTCCGGCACGGCGCGCGAGGGCGACGAGGGCATTCTGGTTCTCGACCAGACCCCGTTTTACGCCGAGATGGGCGGCCAGGTCGCGGACCGCGGCTCCATCAAGACCGCGCACGGCGACTTTGAAGTCACCGATGTCCAGAAGAACAAGGCCGGCAAGTTCCTGCACCACGGCGTTGTCCGCAGCGGCAGCTTCGCTGTTGACGACGAGGTCAACTCCGCGGTCGACGACGAGCGCCGCCGCAGCATCATGCGCGCGCACTCCGCAACGCATCTGCTGCAGAAGGCCCTCAAGACCGTCCTCGGCGACCACGTCGAGCAGGCCGGCTCCCTCGTTGAGCCGGACCGTCTGCGCTTTGACTTCACCCACTTCTCCGCGATCTCGGAGGAGGACCTCGCGCTCATCGAAAAGTACGTCAACCGCTCCATCCTCGAGGGCTACCCCGTCGTGACGAAGGAAATGCCGATCGCCGAGGCCAAAGCCATGGGCGCGATGGCGCTGTTCTCTGAAAAATACGGCGATGTCGTTCGCGTCGTCAACATGGGCGGCTACTCCATCGAGCTTTGCGGCGGCACCCACCTCGACAACACCGCCAAGGTCGGCGCGTTCCGCATCAAGAGCGAGAACTCCATCGCCTCCGGCGTCCGCCGCATCGAAGCAATCGTCGGCGAGGCCGTGATGGACGAGCTGCGCGAGGGCAGCGCCCTGCTGCGCCGCCTGTCCGACACACTCAAGACGAACCCCAACGAGCTCGAGGACCGCTTTGCCCAGATGCTCGAGGAATACCGCGGCAACCGCAAGCTTCTCGAAAAGCTGCAGGCCCAGCAGATCAAGGGCGAAGCCGACCGCGTCCTCTTCGGCGCGAAGACCGTCAAGGGCATCAAGATCGTCACCGCCGTTTTCCGCGACCTCTCCGCCGACGAGCTCATGCAGATGGGCGACATGGTCCGCGACAAGGAGCAGAGCATCGTTGCGGTGTTCGCCTCCGTCAATGGCGAAAAGATCAGCCTGCTTGCCGTTTGCGGCGACGAGGCGGTTAAAGCCGGCGTCCGTGCGGGCGACCTCATCAAGCACGTCACCGCCATCACGGGCGGCAGCGGCGGCGGCAAGCCGCAGCGCGCTATGGGCGGTGCGAAGGACGAAATGAAGCTTGACGATGCCTTCGCCACCATCGACGAGTTTGTCAGCGATAAGGTCAAATAAACGAGTAATTCGACAATTTCTGCGTAACACTATCTTAAAAGGAGACTGTAATCATGTCAGACTGCCTTTTCTGCAAGATCATCGCCGGGGACATTCCCTCGGACAAGCTCTATGAGGACGACCGCGTGATCGCCTTCCGGGACATCCACCCGCAGGCCCCGGTCCACTTCCTCGTGGTCCCGAAAAAGCACATCGCCGCGACGAGCGACATCACGCCGGAAAACAGCGCCGAGGTCGCCTACGTCTTTGAAATCATCGCGAAGCTCGCCAAACAGGAGCATCTGGATGATGGCTTCCGCGTCATCAACAACTGCGGCGAGAACGCCGGCCAGACCGTCCCGCACCTGCACTTCCACGTCCTCGCGGGCAAGGTCATGGGAGACCAGATCATCTAAAAACGCTTTGAAAACGCCTGACGGCGGGCAGAGATGCCCGCCGTTTTGCATGAAAGGGAGGGGAGCACATTGCGCAAGCTGGCGACTGCGGCGACGAGCTTTTCGGCGGCGATCTTCGCGGCTTACTATCTGCTGCCGCCCGCGTGGCTGTGGTACGCGGCATCCGCGTCGGCGCTGTGCGCCTTTTCCGCCCTTTTTCTGCGCGGCGACACAAAGCGGCGAGTGCTGCTCATCACCCTTTCGGCGGCGCTGGGCTTCGGCTGCTTCCGCGGGGCGTATCTGCGCCGCGCCGTGCCTGCGCAGGAAGTCTCCGGGCAGGAGCTGCGCTTTACCGCGCGCGTCACGGACTACCCGACCGTCTACGACACGGCCACCTAT
>JAKOSQ010000198.1 GCA_029777215.1 Bacillota bacterium | reverse complement strand
TCCCACGGCACGCACACCGAGCAGCACGAACGGCTCGCGCTGCTGAAAAAAGTGTGCGAGGAGACCGGCATTCCCGTCTCGGCCCTCATGGACACGAAGGGGCCGGAGATTCGCACGGGCATGATCGAAAACGGTTCCGTGGAGCTGCACGCCGGTCAGAGCTTCACACTCACGACGGACGACTGCCTTGGCAACGCCGAGCGCTGCCACGTCACCTACGCCGACCTCCCCAAGGACGTCCACACCGGCGACCGCATCATGATCGACGACGGCAAAATTTCCATGACTGTCCAGTCGCTCACCGGTACGGACATCGTCTGCACCGTTGAAAACGACGCGCCGCTCCGCGACCAGAAATCCATCAACGTCCCAGGCGTCCCCCTCTCGATGCCGTACATCAGCAAAACGGACTACGACGACCTCATTTTTGCCGCGCACGAGGGCTACGACTTCATTGCCGCGTCCTTCGTCCGCTCGGCGGACGACGTAAAGGAGGTCCGCATGCTCCTCGGCTGGAACGGCGGGGAGCACATGAAGATCATCTCCAAGATCGAGTGCGTGCAGGGCGTTGAAAACTTCGACGAAATTTTGGAGGCGTCGGACGGCATCATGGTCGCCCGCGGCGATCTCGGCGCGGAGCTGCCGCTCGAGGACGTCCCCGTCATCCAAAAGGAACTCATCCACAAGGTTTACAAGTGCGGTAAGCCCGTCATCACGGCGACGCAGATGTTAGAGACGATGATGTCGAACCCGCGCCCGACCCGCGCGGAGGCCACTGACATCGCCAACGCGATTTACGACGGCACGAGCGCGATCATGCTCTCCGGCGAGACGGCGGCGGGCAAGTACCCCGTGCAGGCGCTGCAGACGATGGTCCGCATCGCGGCCCGCGCGGAGCAGGCCATCGACTACACGGCGAACTTCCGCAACATGACCTTCTACAACGGCGCAAACATCACCCACGCGGTCTGCCGCGCGGCCTGCACCTCGGCGATGGACCTCGGCGCGAAGGCGATTTTGGCCTTCACGCTCTCGGGCTTCACGGCGCAGCAGGTCTCAGCCTTCCGGCCCGACTGCCGCGTCATCGCCTGCACCAGCAGCGAGCTCACCTGCCGCCAGCTCCGCATGACATGGGGTGTCGAGGCGCTGTTCGTAAAGGACGAAGAAAATCTCGACGACCTGTTCGCCAGCGGCATCGAGGCCGTTGTGGAGCACGGGATGCTGCAAAAGGGCGACATGGTCGTTCTCACCGCCGGCGTGCCGATTGGCGTCTCCGGTTCTACGAATTTCCTCAAAGTTATGCATGTATAAATCTTGCACCAGACGGTGCGCCCGCGCAAGGAGAGCCTATGCCCGAATTTCATGTTGTCAGTCCGTTTGAGGCGTCCGGCGACCAGCCGGAGGCCATCGAAGCGCTCGCAAAGGGCGTGCAGCTCGGCTTCACCGACCAGACACTTCTCGGCGTCACCGGCAGCGGCAAGACCTTCACTATGGCGAAGGTCATCGAAAAAATTCAGAAGCCGACGCTGGTTTTGAGCCACAACAAGACCCTCGCGGCGCAGCTCTGCGCCGAATTCAAGGAGTTTTTCCCGGACAACGCGGTCGAATACTTCGTCTCCTACTACGACTACTACCAGCCAGAGGCGTATATCCCGCACACGGACACCTATATCGAAAAGGACAGCGCAACGAACGACGAGATCGACCGACTACGCCACAGCGCCACCGCCTCACTCTTTGAGCGCAAGGACGTCATCGTCGTCTCGTCCGTCTCCTGCATCTACGGTCTCGGCGACCCGATCGACTACGCGAACATGGTCATCTCGCTCCGCCAGGGCCAGACGCGCGACCGGGACGAGCTTTTGCGCCGCCTCATCGACATCCGCTACGAGCGCAACGATGTCGCCTTTGAGCGCAACATGTTCCGCGTCCGGGGCGACACGGTCGAAATCTTCCCCTCCTACTCCAACGACACGGCCATCCGCGTTGAGTTTTTCGGCGACGAGATCGACCGCATTTCGGACATCAACGTCGTGACCGGCGCGCCGCTGCGCACGCTCAGCCACGTTGCGATCTACCCCGCCTCGCACTATGTCACGACCAAGGAAAAGATGGAGCGCGCGATCGAGGAGATCCGAGCCGAGTGTGAGGAGCGGGTCAAATACTTCACGGACCTCGGCAAGCCGCTCGAGGCCGAGCGCATCTCCCAGCGCACAAAATACGACATTGAGATGATGCAGGAGCTCGGCTACTGCACCGGCATCGAAAACTACTCGCGCGTCATCAGCGGCAGGCCCGTCGGCTCCGCGCCGATGACGCTGCTCGACTACTTCCCGAAGGACTTCCTCCTGTTCGTCGACGAGAGCCATGTCACCATCCCGCAGGTCCGCGCGATGTACGCGGGCGACCGCGCGCGCAAGGAGAGTCTCATCAATTACGGCTTCCGGCTCCCCTCGGCCTTCGACAACCGGCCTTTGAAGTTCAACGAATTCGAGGACCGCATCAAACAGGCGATTTACGTCTCCGCGACGCCGGCGGATTATGAACGCTCGCACTCGGCCCAGATCGTCGAGCAGATCATCCGCCCGACCGGACTGCTCGACCCGAAGATTGAAGTCCGCCCGACGGAGGGCCAGATCGACGACCTTATCGGTGAGATCAACACCCGCGTCGAAAAGCACGAGCGCACGCTCGTCACCACCCTCACGAAAAAGATGGCCGAGGACCTGACGAATTACCTCGGCAACGTCGGCATCCGCTGCCGCTATATGCACCACGACATCGGGGCCATCGAGCGCATGGAGATCATCCGAGACCTGCGTCTGGGCGAGTTTGACGTCCTCATCGGCATCAACCTGCTGCGCGAGGGCCTCGACCTCCCGGAAGTCACACTGGTGGCGATTCTCGACGCCGACAAGGAGGGCTTCCTCCGCAGCGAGACGAGTTTAGTGCAGACCATCGGCCGTGCCGCGCGCAACGCCGAGGGCACGGTCATCATGTACGCCGACAGCGAGACGCCCGCGATGCACGCCGCAATCTCCGAAACGAACCGCCGCCGCAAGGTGCAGGACGAATACAACAAGGCGCACGGCATCGTGCCGAAGACCATCGTCAAGTCCGTCCGCAATCTGCTGGAGATCTCCGGCAGCGTCGAGGAGGCGGACGAGAAAAACGATCAGGGCGTGAAGATGACACCGTCCGAAAAAGCGGCGCTGCTCGCAAAGCTCGAGGGCCAGATGAAGGAGGCCGCCAGAATGCTCGAATTCGAGTACGCCGCGGAGCTGCGCGACCGCATCATCCGTCTGCGCGGCGAGGACACGGCGAAGTCCGTCTCCGCTCTGCCCGAGAAGCCCGGCGGCGCGAAGGAAAAGAAAAAGGGCCGTTATCGGCGCTAAGCCCATCTGGAAAGGAACCGCTTCCATGAAGCTCATGATACTCGACGGCAACAGCATCATCAACCGCACGTTTTACGGCATCCGTATGCTCAACGCGCCCGACGGCACGCCTGTCAACGCGGTGTACGGCTTTCTCACCGTGCTGCACAAGCTCCTCGAGGACAGCCGGCCCGACGCGCTGTGCGTGGCCTTTGACCTCAAGGGGCCGACCTTCCGGCACGAGGCCTTCGAGGGCTACAAGGCCCAGCGAAAACCGATGCCGGACGAGCTGTCCGTCCAGATTCCGCTTATGAAAGAGGTGCTGGACGCCGCCGGCGTGCAGCGTCTCGAGCTCGCGGGCTTTGAGGCGGACGACCTCATCGGCACCGTCTCCCGCGTCTGCAATGAAGGCGGAAACGAATGCCTCATCGTGACCGGCGACCGGGACAGCTTCCAGCTCATCACGGAAACCTCGCACGTTTTGCACGTCAAGTCCCGCATGGGCAAGACCGAGACGATCGACTACACGCCGGATGTTTTCTCCGAGGAATACGGTTTCACGCCGGAGAAGATCGTCGACCTCAAGGCCCTCATGGGCGACGCAAGCGACAACATCCCCGGCGTCAAGGGCGTCGGCGAAAAAACGGCGACAGAGCTCATCCAAAAGTTCGGCACCGTCAAAAATATTTACGAGAACCTTGACACGCTCGACATCAAGGACAGCGTCCGCAAAAAGCTCGCGGAGGGCAAGGGCGACGCCGAGATGTCCTACCAGCTTGCAACCATAGACACGCACGCGCCCATCGAATTTGACCCGAAGAGCTGCCTGTTTTCCGGCAGCTTTGACGGCGCTTATAATGAATTTAAAAAGCTCGGCTTCAACTCCCTCATTGAAAAATGGGGCCTCACCCCGGACGCGGACGCCCCCACCGCGTCCTCCCCGGCGCTGCCCGCACGGGAGCCGCACGCGGAGGAACTGCCCGCGCTGCTCGAAGCGGTGAGGGCCGCCGCGTATGTCGCGGTGCTCCCGCTCGATGGGCTGGACGCCGTTGAGCTCTGCGACGGGAAAACCGTCGCCACCGTCCGCTGGGCCACCGCCGGGGCCGATTATAACGCGTTTTTGAAGACGCTCTTTGCCCCGGACGTCAAAAAAGTTTCGCACAATGTCAAGGACCTTTTGAGCCTTCTCGCCGCCGAAAACATCGACGCGGGCGGCTTCGTCTTCGACACGGCGCTCGCGGGGTATCTGCTCGACCCGACCGAGAGCGGCTATGAGCTCCCGCGCTTGACGCAAAAGCTCCTCGGCGAGGAAAAGCAGGGAGCCGAAGCGGTCTTCGCCCTGTACCCGCCGATGAAGCAGCGGCTCGAGGGCGAGAGCATGTCGGCCCTCATGGACGAAATGGAGCTGCCGCTGTGCTATGTTCTCTCGGACATGGAGCGGACGGGCTTTCTCGTCGACCGACAGGCGCTCTACGATTACGGACAGGATCTGTCCGTCGGCATCGACGCGCTGCAAAAGGAGATCTACGCCCTCGCGGGCGAGGAATTCAACATCAACTCCCCAAAGCAGCTCGGCGAAATTTTGTTTGAAAAGCTCATGCTGCCCTCCGGCAAAAAGACGAAATCCGGCTGGTCGACGAACGCCGAAACCCTCGAAAAGCTGCGCGGCAGGCACGAAATCGTCGACAAAATTTTGGAGTTCCGCCAGCTTTCCAAGCTCAAGTCGACCTATGCGGACGGGCTCGGCAAGGTCATCGGCCCGGACGGGCGCATCCACACGAGCTTTCAAATGACCGTCACGGCGACGGGCCGGCTGAGCTCCACCGAGCCAAATCTGCAGAACATCCCGGTCCGCACGGAGCTCGGCGCAGAAATACGCAAAATGTTCGTCGCCCCGCGCGGCAGCGTGCTGGTCGACGCGGACTACAGCCAGATCGAGCTGCGGCTGCTGGCCCACATCAGCGGCGATCAGGTCATGCAAAAGGCATTTCTGGACGGCGAGGACATCCACGCCGTCACGGCCTCGCAGGTCTTCGGCGTCCCGCTGAAGGATGTCACAAAGCTCCAGCGCTCACGCGCCAAGGCCGTCAACTTCGGCATTGTCTACGGCATCTCGGCCTTTTCGCTCGCGCAGAACATCCACGTCTACCAGAACGAGGCCAAAGAGTATATCGACACCTATCTCGAAAAATACTCCGGCGTGCGCGAGTACATGAAAAGCATCATCGCGCAGGCCAAAACGGACGGTTATGTGACGACCCTCTTCGGGCGCCGCCGCCCGCTGCCGGAGCTCAAATCCGCCAACTACAACATCCGCTCCTTCGGCGAGCGCGTGGCCCGCAACACGCCCATTCAGGGCACGGCGGCGGACGTCATCAAGCTCGCAATGGTCCACGTCTGGCGGCGTCTGCGGGAGGAAAAACTCGCGGCAAAGCTCATTTTGCAGGTGCACGATGAGCTCATCGTCGAATGCCCGGAGAGTGAGGCCGTCCGCGTGACCGCCATTCTCACCGAGGAAATGGAAAACGTCGTCCACTACTCCGTCCCCCTCACGGCGGACGCGCAGGCCGGCAGAAGCTGGAGCGACGCGAAATGACGGCGGAATTTAAGGACAAAACGGACCGCCGCTTTCAGATCGCGGAGGCCGCGCTCTCCCAGCTCGACGAGATCGAGGACATCGAAAAGCTCTGCTTTGCAGTTCCCTGGTCCTACACCAATCTGGAGGCACAGGCAACCGGGAAAAACAAGCTTTTTCTCTGCGCCAGTGACGACACGGGCGTTTTGGGCTATGTCGGGCTCACAATGGTGCTCGACGAGGGCTACATCGCAAACGTCGCCGTCGCGCCCCGCGCCCGCCGGCGCGGTATTGCGGACGCGCTTTTGTTCGAGCTTGAGCGGCGCACAAAAAAGCAGCTCGCCTTCCTCACGCTCGAGGTCCGCGCGTCGAACGCGCCCGCCATCAAACTCTACGAAAAGCACGGCTTTGCCGTCGTGGGCCGGCGCAAAAACTACTATACGCAACCGCAGGAGGACGCCCTCCTGATGACATTCTTTTTTAAAAAGGACGAAAACCCATGCTGATTTTATCTGTTGAAAGCACCTGCGACGAGACCGCCGTCGCCATCACTGAGGACGGCAGAAGAGTCCTCACGGACCAGATCTTCTCGCAGGCCGACCTCCACGCCGTTTACGGCGGCGTTGTCCCCGAGATTGCCTCGCGCTCCCACGTCGAGGTCATCGCCCAGCTCGCCGACCGCGCGGTCGCCGTCGCCGGCATCACGAAAAAGGACATCGACGCCGTCGCCGTGTCCTACGCCCCGGGCCTCATCGGCGCGGTGCTCGTCGGCGTAAACTTCGCCAAGTCCGCCGCCTATTCGCTCGGCGTGCCTCTCGTCCCGGTGCACCACGTCCGCGGCCACATCGCCGCCAACTACATTGCCTTTCCGGATTTAAAGCCCCCGTTTCTCTGCCTCGCCATCTCCGGCGGCAACACCATGCTCGTCGACGTGCGCGACTACACGGAGCTGCACGTCATTGGCGCGACGCGGGACGACGCCGCCGGCGAGTGCTTCGACAAGACCGCCCGCGTGCTGGGCCTGCCCTACCCCGGCGGCAAGCACGTCGACGCGCTCTCGAAGCAGGGCGACGACAAAATGTACAAGCTCCCGCACATCAAGGTCGAGGGCAACCCCTACGACATGAGCTTTTCCGGGCTCAAGACTGCGGTCGTGAACCTCGTCCACACCTCCGAGCAGAAGGGCGAGCGCATCAACCGCGAGGGTCTTTGCGCGAGCTTCTGCCGCGCAATGAGCGAGAGCCTCGTCCCCCGCACGATGAAGCTCGCGCAGGAGCTTGGCTACGATAAGATCGCCGTCGCGGGCGGCGTCGCGGCAAACTCGCGCATCCGGGACGACTTCAAGGCCGCCGCCGAAAAGGCCGGCAAGACGCTCTACGTCCCCCCGCTGTCCCTCTGCGGCGACAACGCCGCGATGATCGGCTGCCAGGGCTACTACGAATTTAAGGCCGGAAACCGCGCGGGTACCAATCTCAACGCCTACGCCACGATGGAGCTTTAAGGAGGCGCGTCATGGAATACATCACTCATTCCGAAACGGAAACCGAGGCCCTCGGCGAAAAACTCGCCCCCCGCTTCCGGCCCGGCGATGTCGTCGCGCTCTACGGCGACCTCGGCGCGGGCAAGACCGCCTTTGTGCGCGGCATGGCGCGCGGACTTAAAAGCCCCAACCGCGTCACGAGCCCGACCTTCACCATTGTCAACGAATACGAGGGCGAGATTCCGCTCTTCCATTTCGACATGTACCGTCTCGGCGGGGCGGACGAGCTCTTCGGCATCGGCTGGGACGACTATCTCGCGCGCGGCGGCATCTGCGTCGTCGAGTGGAGCGAAAATGTCGAAACCGCCTTCGACGGCAGCGAGTACACCGTGAACATCGAAAAGTGCTCGGAGGACGAGCGGCGGATCACGGTTACGGAACCGGCCAGATAAACGCCTCGCAGAATTCACGCCCGCAGCCGCGAATGAAATCGCATCGTTTTTTGCGGCGGTACGCACGCCGCAGAAAAAACACTTCTCGCAGAGCGAGCGCCGAAACGGCCGCTGCAGGCGGCTGTTTCGGCGCAGAGCGAAGCGCATTTCCTCAGTTAACAGTTCTTTGGACTGTTAACTGATTGATAGAAAGGTCCATTCATCTATGCGTATATTAGGCTTTGATTCCAGCGCAAAGACCGCCTCCGTTGCCGTTTTTGACAGCGAAGCCGAAGACGGCCTGCTCGGACAGTATTTTCAAAACTGCGGCCTCACCCACAGCCGCACCCTTTTGCCGATGGCGGAGGACCTGCTCAAAAACCTCGGCCTGACGCTGGGCGACATCGACCTGCTGGCCTGCTCGCGCGGACCCGGCAGCTTCACGGGTGTGCGCATCGGCGTGTCCACCGTGAAGGGACTCGCCTTCGCGGACAGCAAGCCCGTCTGCGGCGTTTCGACCCTGCAGGCGATGGCCTACAACGGCATCACCGCGCACGAGGGCAGCGTCATCTGCTGCGCGATGGACGCGCGCCGCGACCAGTTTTACAACGCGCTTTTCATCATTCGGGACGGTGTACCCGTCCGTCTTTGTGAAGATCGTGCAATCGGGACGCAGAAATTGATCGACGATATAGAAAATTTAAATAAACCTGTATTTCTTGTTGGAGACGGCGCTCGTTTATGCTATAATGCTTTGAACGATTTTAAGCTCCGCGTCGTTCTCGCCCCCGCCCCGATGCGCTATCAGACGGCCTGGGGCGTCTGCATGGCCGCCCTGCGCGAACAGGCCGTCCCGGCAGGCGAACTGCTGCCGGTCTATCTGCGGCTGAGTCAGGCGGAGCGGGAACGTCAGGAACGCGTCTTCGGAAAGGCGGGCTCTGACCCGCAAACAGATAAAAACTAAAAGGGAGATCATTATGGGTAAAGTGACAGTATTCGACCATCCGCTCATCCAGCACAAGCTTTCAATCATGCGCGACAAGGACACCAGCGTCAAGGAGTTCCGCGAGCTCGTCTCCGAAGTGGCAATGCTCATGTGCTATGAAGCAACGCGCGACCTGCCTCTCGAGGAAGTCGAGATCGAGACCCCTGTGGCAGCGGCAAAGGTCAATCGTCTGTCGGGCAAGAAGCTCGC
>JAKOSQ010000197.1 GCA_029777215.1 Bacillota bacterium | reverse complement strand
CATCGCGATCGCGCGCGCGATCGTCAACCGCCCGCAGGTCTTGTTGCTTGACGAGCCGCTGGGCGCTTTGGATCTCAAGCTGCGCAAGGACATGCAGCGCGAGCTCAAGCAGATCCAGCAGCAGGTGGGCATTACTTTTATTTATGTGACGCACGATCAGGAGGAAGCCCTCACGATGTCGGATACCGTCGTCGTGATGAACAAGGGCGAGATCCAGCAGATCGGCACTCCTGTCGACATATATAATGAACCGAAAAACGCTTTCGTCGCGGATTTCATCGGCGAGAGCAATATCATCGACGGCGTCATGGTCGAAGACGACGTTGTCAAGATGTACGGCCGCCGCTTCGCCTGCGTGGACAAGGGCTTCGCCCCGAACGAGCCGGTGGACGTCGTCATCCGCCCGGAGGACATCGACATCGTCCCTGTCGAGCAGGGTCAGATCACCGGCACGGTCACGGACGTCACCTTCAAGGGCATGCAGTACGACATCATCGTCGACTTCCAGGGCTTTAAGTGGCTCATCCAGACGACGGACCACTCGCCCGTCGGCGCGAAGATCGGCGTGAAGATCGACCCGGACGGCTTCCACATCATGAAAAAGAGCGAGTATTCCGGCCTCTACGGCGATTACAGCTCCTATTCCGAGGAATACGACGAGCTCTCGGAGGTGGACCCGGAGGGAGGCGCGGAGAATGAATGAAGCGCCGACCCTCGCTCGCGACCGCGGCGGCGTGCTCTCCCGCTGGCAGCGGCAGGCCTTCGCCTGGCCCTATATGTTCTGGATGGCGATCTTCGTCGTCGTCCCCATCGCCCTCATCGCGGTCTACGCCTTCACGAACGCACAGCACCAGTTCACGATCGACAACTTCGCGGGCATGACGGACTACGCCGGCGTCTTCGGCCGCAGCTTGTGGCTCGCCTTTGTCGCGACCGTCGTCTGCCTGCTGTTGGGCTACCCCGTCGCCCTCGCCATCAGCAGGACCGACCCCAAGACCCAGCGCATCCTCCTCATGCTCATCATGCTGCCGATGTGGATTAACTTTCTCCTGCGCACCTATGCGTGGATGTCCATTCTGGAGAACACGGGCCTTTTGAACCGCCTTTTCAACGCCATCGGCCTCATCAGCCTTGTCAACAGGGTCGGCGCGCACGTCTCGGCGGGCTATACGCCCATTGACCACTTCCAGCTCATCAACACGGGCGGCGCGGTCGTCCTCGGCATGGTTTATAACTATCTGCCCTTCATGATCCTCCCGATTGAGAGCGTCATTGTGAAGATCGATCCCTTCGTCATCGAAGCCGCGCAGGACCTCGGCGCGGACGGACACACCGTCTTCCGCAAGGTTATTCTGCCGCTGAGCCTCTCGGGCGTCATCTCGGGCATCACGATGGTGTTCGTCCCGGCGGTCTCCACCTTCGTCATTTCGAAGCTGCTCTCGAGCGGCACGGTCATGCTGCTCGGCGACCTCATCGAAATGCAGTTCACAGGCGCTGCCTACAACCCGCATCTCGGCGCCGCCATTTCCCTCATCATGATGTTCATTGTCGTTTTGTGCATGAGCATCATGAACAAGTTCGGCGAGGGCGAGGAACAGGCGGTGGTGATGTGAAAAAGAAAAACACCGGCGGCATGCTCATGACCGTCCTCATGTATATCTTTCTCTACGCGCCGATTATCATCATGATCGTCTTCTCTTTCAACGACTCCAAATCCCGCACGATCTGGGCGGGTTTCACGCTGCGCTGGTATCAGGAGCTCTTCCGCGACGACCTCATCATGTCCTCGCTGCAAACGACGATCGCGGTGTCCGTGCTCGCCTCGCTCATCTCCGCCGTTGTCGGCACCTACGCGGCCATTGGCCTTTTCAACATGAAAAAGAACTGGCGCAAGCCGCTGCTGACGGTCAACAACATCCCGGTCGTGAACGCCGACATCATCACGGGCGTCTCGCTCGCGCTGCTGTTCGTCTCCGCCGGCAGACTCATGGGTTTTGAGCTCGGCTTCGGCACACTGCTGCTCGCACACATCAGCTTCGACATCCCCTACGTCATCTTGTCCGTCATGCCGAAGCTCTACCAGCTCGACCAGAACCTCTTTGAGGCCGCGCAGGACCTCGGCTGCACCTGGTTCCAGACCATCAACAAGGTCATCATCCCGGGGATCATGCCTGGCATCGTCAACGGCCTTCTGATCGCCTTCACCATGTCGCTCGACGACTTCGTCATCTCCTACTTCACGGCGGGCTCCAGCGTCCAGACGCTGTCCATGACCATCTACGCGATGACCCGCCGCCGCATTTCCCCGAAGATCAACGCCATTTCTACGCTGATCTTCGCGGTTGTCCTCCTGCTTCTCCTTGTGGTGAACGCGCGTGAAGCGCGTCAGCACAAGCTGGAATTAAAAAAAGAAAACACGCTGAAAGGGGCCGCCTGATGAAAAGAAAAATTGCGCTTCTCCTGTGCGCCGCCATGTTTGCCGGTCTGTTTGCCGGCTGCGGCAGCAAGTCCGCCAGCTCCGAGACCGCCGACAAGGGCGTCGTCAATGTCTACAACTGGGGCGAGTATATCGACACCTCCCTCGTCGACCAGTTCGAAAAGGAAACCGGCATCAAGGTCAACTACAAAACCTTCGAGTCCAACGAGCAGATGTACTCCGTTCTCAAACAGGGCGGCGTGAGCTATGACGTCATCATCCCCTCGGACTACATGATCTCCCGCCTCATCCAGGAAGACATGCTCGAGCCGCTTGACTACACGAAGATCCCCAACTACTCGCTCATTCAGGACGACCTGAAGGGCATGGACTTCGACCCGCAGAACCAGTACAGCGTTCCCTATATGTGGGGCACCGTCGGCATTATCTACGACCCGACCAAGGTCGGTGAGGTCGACTCCTGGGGCGCGATGTTCGACGAGAAAAACAGCGGCAAGATTCTCATGTTCGACAACTCGCGCGACGCGATGGGCATTGCCCTCAAGTACCTCGGTTACTCCCTGAACACGACCGACCAGACCCAGCTCGCCGAAGCCGCCGCGCTGCTGGAAAAGCAGAAGCCGCTCCTGCAGGGCTATGTCATGGACGAAATTTTCGACAAGATGGAGAGCGGCGAGGCCGCGATCGGCGCGTATTACGCGGGCGATTACCTCACAATGCACGAGTCGAACCCCAATCTCAAGTTCTGCATTCCGAAGGAGGGCTCGAATGTCTTTGTCGACAGCATGTGCGTGCTCAAGGGCGCGCAGAACAAGGACAACGCCGAAGCCTTTATCAACTTCATGACCGGCACCGAGCAGAGCAAGAAAAACGCCGAGTTCATCGGCTACACGAGCCCGAACAAGGAAGTCAAGGACCGCATGGACCTCGACGAGCTCGCGATGTCCGTCCGCTATCCCGACGCCGCGAAGCTTGCAAAGTGCGAGTCTTTCATCAATCTCCCGCAGGAGACGCTCGACTACTACGACTCCATGTGGGTCAAGCTCAAGTCATAAGAAAAAAGGAGCCTGCCGCGGCAGGCTCCTTTTTGGCGTTTAGTTCTCGCCGAGGATGGCGGCGGTGACGTTCTTTACCGCCGCAAAGGCCGCGTCGCTCCACGGGACCTGGGAGGAGGTCACGCCGGCGTCCGAGAGCAGGGCCTTGGCGTCCTTGCCCTTGAGCTGGTCGATCGACTGGCGGACCGCGGCGTATTTTTCGCCAAAGGCGACGGCTTCGTCGTTGCCCTTCGGGGAGAGCCACGCGACGGTTGCCTTGAAGATGTCGTCGCCGCTGAGCTTCGTCGCCATGCCCCAGTCGAGCAGGGCCGCGGCAAACTTCGTCGCCTTGAGGCTGCTGCCGGCGGTGCCGGTCTCCATGCCGCTGTTGATCTCGTCAAGGATGGCCGTGAGCGCTTTTGCGTCCGTGTCCTGTGCCGCCGGGGAACTGCTCGGCGCGGCGGACGGCGAAACGCTCTCCGTCGCCGGGGCCGAGGGCGCGGGCGAAGCCTCCGTTTTTTTG
>JAKOSQ010000196.1 GCA_029777215.1 Bacillota bacterium | reverse complement strand
GCAGGAGATATGAAGTTTTATTCGGTATACGGCGTTTGACCGTGGGCGCTTTCTTTCAAGGCGCTTTTCTTTCAATATGGAACAGGGCTGGTTTTAAAACAATTCTATCCCCCCGGGTGGCTTGTGTACAAAGAAAAAGTCTTGTAAAATAAAAAAGATTTATGGCAGACTAAGGATGAAGAAAAGAGGCGAAAGCGTTGGCAGACGCGGAAAAGCCGAAGACAATCGCCGTTTCAGAGCGTGAGCGTAAGCTCCTTGAGATGATCCGCGCGCTCGGATTCGGCGAGATCAGCATTTATGTGGCGGACGGCCAGCCCGTCCGCGCCGAGGAGATCAAAAAGAGCATGAAACTCTGATTTATATTAACCAAATATTGACCAACTGAACAACAGCAGGTCTCATGCAGACCCGTGAAGAAATTCGCGGGTTTCTTGAGGTCTGCTTTTCTGTTGGAGCGGGTGAAAATATGATCGAGATCACAGACCTTACAAAACGCTACGGCGGCAAAACCGCCGTGGACCATGTGAACCTTACCATAGAAGACGGCGCGTTTTTTTCGCTGCTCGGTCCGAACGGCGCAGGAAAGACGACTCTTATTGGGCTGCTTTCAACACTGCTTTTGCCGGATAGCGGGGAGATCAGAATAGACGGCGAGCATGTCTCGCGCGAAAACACCGCCGTCAAGCGAAAGCTCAGCGTTATGTCGCAGGAATACTCGCTGCGCAACGACTTTATGGTTTCGGACATTCTGGAGCAGCACGGCCGACTCTATGGGATGCCGCGCGCGAAGAGGAAAGAAAAAGCAGAGGAGCTTTTGGCCTTCTGCGGCCTTTTGGATGCGAGGAAGAAAACGGCTCGGCAACTCTCCGGCGGGATGAAGCGCAAGCTCATGCTCTGCCGAGCGCTGATGACGGAGCCTGAATATCTCATTCTCGACGAGCCGACAGTCGGCCTCGACCCCGTTTCCCGCCGCCAGATATGGTCGACGCTCTACCGCCTCAACGAGCAGGGCATGACCATCCTGCTTACCACGCACTATATCGAGGAGGCACAGATCCTCAGCCACCGTGTCGCGCTGCTGGACAGCGGCCGCCTGTGCACGGTGGAGACACCGGAGGCACTCATCGCGGGACTTGGCAGCTTCGCGGTGGACGTGTTCCAAAACGGTGAGATCGCCACACGGCACTTTGCGGAAAAAGATACGGCGCTCGCCTTTGCCGCGGAAACGGCAGGAAAGACAACGCTGCGCGAGACAAATCTGGAGGACGTTTTCATTGCGTTCGCGGGAAAGGGGATAGCCGATGGGCATTCGGACGGCGCTCTGGGAAAAATGGATCGAATTTCGTGACGCTTGGCTGCGCATCACACTCTCAGCGGTCATCAGCCCGCTTTTGTACCTCATCGCGTTTGGCTACGGTCTCGGCGGGCACACGGGCGCGGATGGGCATCCTTACATTGCGTTTCTCATTCCCGGCGTCATTGCGCTGAGCTCCATGAACACGGGCTACAGCGCGGTGGCAACACCGCTCAATGTTCAGCGTCTCTACGAACATTCTTTCGAGCAGATTTTGATTTCGCCCACGCCGCTCTGGCAGTACATATTGGGCGAAACCTTTGGTGGGGCGCTGCGGGGACTTTATGTCGCGGTGCTGGTTCTGCTTTTGTCGCTGCCGTTCGGTGTCGAAATGCATGTCAGTGTGCTGTTTTTTGCTGTGATTTTTTTAAACGGAGCGACCTTCGCCGCGCTTGGCGTGCTCGCGGCGATCATGGCCAAAACGCACGCGGATGTGGCGCGCTTTTCCACATTTGTCATAACGCCCATGACCTTTCTCTGCAACACCTTTTTCTCGCTGGAAAAGCTGCCCGCCGCGCTGAAAACCGCCATCGGCTGCCTGCC
This sequence comes from Bacillota bacterium, assembly GCA_029777215.1. GTDB lineage: Bacteria > Bacillota > Clostridia > Oscillospirales > Oscillospiraceae > UBA2658. The sequence continues at coordinate 1,916 of JAKOSQ010000196.1, read as the reverse complement.
GTTGAGCTGCGCAAGCAGTATTCTGCGCGCGGTAAGCTACGGCGAGATGTGGAAGCTCTCCGAGTTTCTGATTCTGCTCTGTTATCTCGGCGCGTTCCTTGCGGGGACATATGTCTACACCATCAAGAAAAAGAGTTTGTGAACATGGATAATCGAATTTGCTTTCCCTTTACAGCGGCGGTCGGACAAAACGACGTCCGTGAAGCGCTGCTGCTGAATTTAATTGATCCGTCCATCGGCGGCGTGATGATCGACGGCGAGCGCGGAAGCGGGAAATCGACGCTTGCACGCTCCATTGCACCGCTGTGCGCAGGGCCGTTTGTGGAAGCGCCGCTCTCCGTTTCAGAGGATCGCCTCTGCGGCGCGGCAGACCTTGAAATGACCATGCAGAGCGGCAGGCTCTGCTTTGAGGAGGGACTGCTCTCCAAAGCGGACGGCGGCGTTTTATACATCGACGGCGTCGACCTTTTGCCGGACGGCATTACGGACGCGCTGACGGAAACGCTCTCATCCGGCGTCTGCCGGGTCGAGCGCGAGGGATTTTCCTTTGAGCGGGAAACGGCATTTTCTCTGCTTGCAACAACGAGCGGCGGCGAGACCGGCGTACCCGCGCAGCTTGCCGATCATTTCGGGCTCTATGCAAGAACGGAGTGCTGCGAATCGCCGCAAGACCGCGTCGAGATCGCAAAGCGAGTTTCCGCTTTTGAGCGCGACCCCGTTTCCTTTTTGAAAGGCTTTCAGCCGGAGCGGCAGGTGCTTCTGGACGCGCTTGCGGATGCCCGAACGCGGCTTTCAGACATTGAACTGACGGATGAAAATCTTGCGGAGATGGTCGAGACCTGCCTCAACGCGGGCGTCGCCGGGCATCGGGCGGATATCGTTTTGTCTCGCACGGCCCGCGCCGTAGCGGCGCTGCACGGAAAGCACGCGGTGGACTCGGACGACATTGCGGAGGCGGCGCATTTTGTCCTGCCGCACCGCCGCCGCGAGCACCCGCCCGAGGAGCAGGAGGAGACGCCGCCCGAAAACGAGGATGAGCGCGACGAACATGAGCCGGACGAGAACGACGAGCAAGAAAACGAGTCGAGCGAGGCGCAGACCGGCTCCGGTGCGCAGGAGACACCGTCCGACGGCGGCGGAAACGGCGACGGACAACGCAGCCAAAGCGGCTCAAAGCCGAAGAAAGCCCGCGTCGGCGAGGACTTTAAGGTTGTCGCCTTCGGCCACGAAAAGGACCGGAAGGCCCGCACCGGGGCCGGACGCCGGACGCTCACAAAGTCCGCGCGCAAGTCGGGCCGCTACATCGCCGCGACACAGCAGCGAAAAAACAACGATCTCGCACTCGACGCGACTATCCGCGCCGCCGCTCCCTATCAACCTTTTCGCGAAAAAAAGGACGTCGCCATTGCCATCCGCAGCGAGGATATCCGCGAAAAGGTGCGGCAGCGAAGGGTTGCAAACCTGCTCGTTTTTGTTGTGGACGCGAGCGGTTCCATGGGCGTTGAAAGCCGCATGACCGAGACGAAGGGAGCAATCCGCTCCCTTCTAAAGGATGCCTATGTCAAGCGCGACAAAATCGCACTCGTTACCTTCAGCGGAAATGACGCGCGCGTCGTGCTTCCGCCGACAGGCAGCACCGAGCGCGGCTATAAGCTTCTGCGTGAGCTTGAAACGGGTGGGCGGACGCCGCTCTGCGCCGGCATCGACAAGGGTCTCGCCGTGGTGCAAAGCGAGCTGCGAAAGCGACCCGACCTAATGCCGCTGCTCATTTTCATCACGGACGGGCGCGGCAACTTTTCACAGCCGCATCCGGAGGAGCTTTCTGCTTTCCTTTGATTATTTGTTCCAGTCGTCGATCTTCTTGGCAAGATAGTCTGTCCATGCCTCAAAGCCCTCGCCGGTTTTGGCGGAAACCT
>JAKOSQ010000195.1 GCA_029777215.1 Bacillota bacterium | reverse complement strand
GCGGTTGATGCTCCAAACGACGTCCTTGGCAGTGAGTTTGTTGCCGCTGGCGAAGACGACGTCCTTGCGGAGCGTGAAGGTGTAGACCTTTTTGCTTTCATCGACCTTATAGCCGGTGGCGACGGACGGCTCGGGGTCACCCATGGTGCCGGGCTTGACACGGTAGAGCATGTCGTAGGCCGCGTAGGAGATCATGTTGGCGTACGGCTCGTACATATTGCCGGGGTCGAGGGTGACGAGGTCCGTCTGGCAGCCGATGACGACGGTCTTGCCGGACGCGCTGGAAGACCCGGAGCTGCCGGAATTGCCGCTGCAGGCCGCGAGGGAAAGTGCCATGCACAGGGCCAGAAGCAGCGCCAGGATGCGGGTATGCTTTTTCATTTTCTTTTCCTCCTGTTTGCGATTTGTTTCTTATTGTTCACACAGATGGCAGGCGGCGAGATGGCCCGGCGCGATCTCGCGCAGGGACGGACACTCGGCGCTGCAGCGCTCCGTGGCATAGGGACAGCGGGTGTGGAAGGCGCAGCCGGACGGCGGGTCCGTGGGGCTCGGGAGATCGCCCGTGAGGACGATGCGCTCGCGCTTTGTCCCGCCGCACTCGGCAATCACGGGAACGGCGGAGATGAGCGCCTTCGTATAGGGGTGGACGGCGGACTGCGCAATGTCCTCGCTCGGCAGCAGCTCGACGATTCGGCCAAGATACATGACGGCAATTCGCTGGCAGCAGTGCTCGACGACGCTGAGGTTGTGCGAGATGAAGAGATAGGTCAGCCCGTACTGCGCCTGCAGCTCCGCGAGAAGGTTGATGACCTGCGCCTGAATGGAGACGTCGAGGGCGGAGACCGGCTCGTCGCAGACGATGAGCTCGGGCTTCAAGGCGATGGCCCGGGCGATGCCGACGCGCTGCTTCTGGCCGCCGGACATCTCGTGCGGGTAGCGGCGCAGATAGGATTGCGAAAGTCCGACCTGATCGCAGAGGGCGGCGGCGCGCTCTGCCCGCTCGGCGGCGCTGCCGATGCGGTGGACGGCGTAGGGCTCGGTAATAATGTCCTCCACGCGGCGGCGGGGGTTGAGACAGGACGCGGGGTCCTGAAAGATCATCTGCGCCTTCGTGCGGAAGTCCTTGAGCTTTTTCTCCGGCAGATTGGTGACGTCCTCGCCGTTGAAGAGGATCTTGCCGTCCGTCACGTCGTATAGCCGGAGCAGTGTCTTGCCGAGGGTAGACTTCCCGCAGCCGGATTCGCCGACGAGGCCGAAGGTCTCCCCGCGTTTGATCTCGAGGTCTACGCCGTCGACGGCGTAAAGCGTTTTCTTTTTGCCGCGCTCGTTTTTGACCGTGAAGTGTTCCTTGAGGCCCTCGGCGCGGAGGATAATGTCGTTTTCATTCATGCTTTTTCGACTCCCTTCGCGTAAAAACAGCGGACGCAGCGGCCGTCCGGCAGCTCCGTGAGCGGCGGATTTTCCGCGCGGCACTTGTCGGTGGCGTATTTGCAGCGCGGGTTGAAACGACAGCCCTCCGGCATCTCGCCCGCGTCCGGCACAACGCCCTCGATGGTCGGAAGCTTCCCCTTCGCCTGCCCGAGCTGGGGCAGGGCCGAGATGAGACCCTCCGTGTAGGGGTGCAGCGGCTCGGAGAAAAGCTGCCGGGTCGGCGCGATCTCCATGACCTCGCCCGTGTAGACCACAGCGACGCGGTCGCAGAAATCCGAGACGATGCCGAGGTCGTGCGTGATGAGGATGACGCTCATGTCCTTTTCCGCGCGGATGTCGCGCAGAAGCTGCATAATCTGGGCCTGGATCGTGACGTCGAGCGCCGTCGTCGGCTCGTCCGCGATGAGCAGGACCGGGTCGCAGGCGAGGGCCACCGCGATCATCACACGCTGGCGCATACCGCCGGACATCTGGTGGGGATATTCCTTCATGCGCTGCTCAGGATTCGGGATACCGCACAGACGCAGCAGCTCGAGTGCGCGGTCGCCGGCCTCCTTTTTTGTGGCCTTCGTGTGGAGAAGAATAGACTCCGCGATCTGCCTGCCGCAGGTCTGGACGGGGTTGAGCGAGGTCATCGGCTCCTGGAAGATCATCGCGATGCGGTTGCCGCGGACGTTTTCCATCTCCTTTTCGGGGAGCTGCAAAAGGTCGCGGCCCTCGAAGTCGATCTCGCCCGAGACGCGGCACCCCTCCTCCGGCAGCAGGCGCATTACAGCGAGCGAGGTCACGCTCTTGCCGCTGCCCGACTCACCGACGATGCCGACCGCCTCGTGCTTATGCACCTCGAGAGACAGTCCGTCGATGGCGGGCAGAAACCTGCCGCCCGACTGGAACTCCACATGCAGATCTTTGATTTTCAAAAGCTCGTCCATTGCGCAGCCTCCCGGTCGAAGTCCGCCCCGCGGCGACAGCCGTTCGCCGCATAGGTGCAGCGTTCCAGGCACTTCTAACTAAAAATTAGTTAGATTTTACTCTATTTACTGCGTTAAATCAATAGCCCTTTAGAAAAAAGAAGCGCCGGTTTTCGGCGCGTTTTTGTCAAATCATCTGAAAGTGAGCGCTCTCCGCGCGCAGAGTTGTCGAATGCTTCCATTTCTTTCTCCTTTCCGTGTCCATCTGGCGAAAACAGCGCCGCGCAGGCCGGGCCGCAAGCGGGCCGATTTGTCCGCCGGACATGCTCATTTGTCCGTGCTATGAAAAGGAATGCGTCAAATTCATACATTGCGCGTAAATGTACATAATTTGCTTGAATTAATCGCCGGAGGACCCGGAACAAAAAAGCCCGCGGCAGAACAAAAAATGCTCTGCCGCGGGCTCTTTGCCGCTTTTTTATGCTTCCGTGCCGTGGTGGTGGCCGCAGCCACAGCCGCCCTCGGCGTGCTCGTGATGGTGGCCGCAGCCGCAGCCGCCCTCGGCGTGCTCATGCTCGTGGTGATGGCCGCAGCCGCAGCCGCTTTCCTCCGCAGCGTCGGCGTCGTGGTGGTGGCAGCCGCAGCCCTCGTCCGTGCTGTCCTCGTGACCGATGCAGCCGACGTTCGGGTCAAATTCGAGGCGATTTTCCAAAAATGCCTGCGCAGCTTCGTCCGCGCTGCCCTTCACGCCGCCGTAGACCAGCAGGGACTCGCGCATGAGCGCTTCCTGCATGCCGAGTCCGATGCCGCCGCAGATGACGACGTCGACGCCCTGGCCGATCAGAAACTGCGCGAGCGCCGCGTGGCCGCTGCCCGCCGTCGGGATGACAGTGGTTGAGAGGATCTTTTTGTTGTCCGTGTCGTAGAGCTTGAACTTTTCGGTGTGACCGAAGTGCTGATAGACCTGTCCATTTTCTTCATCATAGGTGATCGCGATACGCATTGCTTTTCCTCCAGATTTTAAAAAATTTTAATTTTCGTTCTGATCACGGCAGCAGCCGCGGTGGCAGTGGCCGCAGCAAGGGGCGTTCCCGTCGCAGAGGACGCAGTTGCCGCCCTCGATGTGCAGCTCGCAGCCCTCGACGAGGCAGCGGGCGAGCTTGACGCGGGCGCTGTTGTAGACCGCCTGCGCGGTCGTGCGCGCAACGTCCATGCGCACGGCGCAGTCCTCCTGTGTCAGCCCCTCGAGATCGATGAGGCGCACCGCCTCATACTCGTCGAGCGTCATACGGACGCACGCGCGTCCCGCGTCGGGCTCCGACGGGCCAAAGCGCCGGCAGCCGGGCATCGCGCAGATGCGCCTCGCTTTGCAGGGTCTTGGCATCGGGCTCCCTCCTTTTCGGCATATGCCATTTACTTGACGTCGACATTATATCGCGTTATCGGCATATGTCAATAACTTTTGTGAGATTTTCCCCGCTCTTGGAAAAAGATTTGCAAATTACGGACGTTTCGTCTACTATAATAGCAGTGCGCCCCGGGGCGCAGACCCGTTTTTTTGAAAGAGAGCGTTTTGGCATGAATATCATTATCACGGCCGGCGGCACCACCGAACAGATCGATCAGGTCCGCAAGATCGCCAACGCCGCCTCGGGCAGGCTCGCCAGCTGCGTGGCGCGCGAATTTGTCCGGCAGGGCGGCACGAAAATCGAAAAAATCTACTACGTCTGCGAGCGCGGCGCGATCGTCCCGGAGCTTGACTGTCTCGAGCTCGTCACGACCCGCGGGGCCGAGAGCGTCGGCGCGGCGCTGCAGTCCATCCTTGCGCGCGAGAAGATCGACGCCGTCGTCCACTCGATGGCGGTGAGCGACTACACGGTCGAGAGCATGACGACCGCCGAGGATCTTGCCGACGGCATCGCCCGGCGCATCTGGGCACGGAGCGAGGACTTTTCCGACGAGGCAGCGCTGGCTGATTTTGTGACCGACTGCATTTTGCAAAACGACCGCGTGATCGACCGCTCGTACAAGGTCTCCTCTAACCTCGCCCATCCCCTGCTGGCCCTGCGACAGACGCCGAAGCTCATCCGCATAGTCAAGGACCTGCAGCCGGAGACGATCCTCGTCGGCTTCAAGCTGCTCGACGGTGTGCCCCGGGAGGAGCTGCTGGACACGGCGCACGCGCTGCTGCGGAAAAACGCCTGCGACTTCGTCCTCGCAAACGACCTCACGGAGATCAGCGGCGAGCGGCATACCGGCTATCTGCTCGCGCCGGACCGGCGCTATGAGCGTTGTGAGACCAAACAGGAGATTGCCGAGACGATCGTGAAAAACGTGCTCGGACTCTACGGAAAGAGGAATAAAAAATGAAAAACATCGTGCTCGGCGTCACCGGCAGCATCGCCGCCTACAAGGCGGCCGACCTCGCCAACATTCTCACCAAGGAGGGCTATAACGTCGACGTCATCCTGACGCACGGCGGCGCGCAGTTCATCACGGCGCTCACGCTCCAGACGCTCTCCAAAAACCGCGTGCTGACGGACGTCTTTCAGGAGGACTGGCCCCAGGAGGTAAAGCACATCAGCCTTGCAAAAAAGGCGGATCTGCTGCTCGTGGCTCCCGCCTCGGCGGACGTCATCGCAAAGCTTGCCTGCGGCATCGCCGACGACATGCTCACGACGACGGCGCTCGCGATGCGCGGCATTCCGAAGCTTCTCGCCCCCGCGATGAACACGAACATGTATGAAAACCCAATCGTCCAGGACAATCTCCAGAAGCTCGTAAACTACGGCTGGCAGCTCATTGACCCCAAGGAGGCCCGGCTCGCCTGCGGCGATCTCGGCAAGGGCGCGATGGCGGACGTCAAGACGATCGTCGCGGCGGTCGCAGAGCAGCTTTCGGGAAAGGCGCTCTGAGCGATGGAGGAGATCAATTTCACGGACATCGGCGGCATCGAGGTCGGCCACGCGCAGGACTTCGATGCCGCCACCGGCTGCACCGTCGTGCTTTGCAAAAAGGGCGCGATGGGGGGCGTCGACGTGCGCGGCAGCTCGCCGAGCACCCGCGAGACGGACGGGCTCAACCCCGTCAACGTCCGCGATCACGTCCACGCCGTTTTGCTCACGGGCGGCAGCGCCTACGGGCTCGACGCGGCGGCGGGCGTCATGCAGTACCTTGAGGAACAGGACGTCGGCCGCGACGTCGAGGTTGCGAAGGTCCCGATCGTCTGCGGCGCGGTCATCTTCGACCTCAAATGCGGCGCGTCCAACATCCGCCCCGACAAGGAGATGGGCTACGCCGCCTGTCAGAGCGCCGGAACGGGGCCGGTTGCGCTCGGCAGCGTCGGCGCGGGCACGGGCGCGACCGTCGGCAAGCTCAAGGGCCCGGAATACGCGATGAAGGGCGGCATCGGCACCTGCAGCTATCAGCTCGGCGAGCTGAAGGTCGGGGCGCTCATCGTCGTCAACGCACTCGGCGACATCTACGACGCGGGCACGCACCGCATCATTGCCGGCGCGCTGTGCGACGACAAGAAGCACCTCGCCGGCACGGAGCACCTGATGCTCGGCGAGTACGGCTGCGTGACCGACCTCTACGCGAGCAACACGGTCATCGGCGTCGTCGCGACGAACGCCAAGCTCACGAAGGATGAGGCCAACAAGCTCGCCTCGATCGCGCACGACGGTTTGGCCCGCGCCGTCCGCCCGGCGCACACGACCTTCGACGGCGACACGCTCTTCACGATGGCGACCGGCGAGGTGGACGAAATCAACTTCAACGTCGTCTCGCTCATGGCAGCGCGCGCCGTGGAGACTGCGATCGTGCGCGGCGTCCGGGCGGCCGAGCCGCTCGGCGGCGCGCCGACCTGCAGGGACCTTTTCGGCGATATTTGAGCGCGGCGCGAAAAAGAGCCCCGGTTCCGCGGAACCGGGGCTCTTTGCTGTCCGTTTTTTATTTGCCGTAGCCGTTCGGATGGCCGCTGTGCCACTGCCAGGCGGTCTCGAGGATCGTTTCGATGTCGGCAAACTCCGGCTTCCAGCCGAGGACGCTGCGGGCCTTTTCGGAGGAGGCAACGAGCGTTGCGGGGTCGCCCGCGCGGCGGCCCGCGAGGACGGTCGGGATTTCGTGGCCAACGACCTTCTCGGCGGCCTTGAGGACCTCAAGGACCGTGAAGCCGATGCCGTTGCCAAGGTTGAAGACGTCGCTCTTGCCGTCGTCGATCAGGTAGCGGACGGCGAGGACGTGGGCCTGCGCGAGATCGCAGACGTGGATATAGTCGCGCACGCAGGTGCCGTCCCGCGTGGGGTAATCGGTGCCGTAAACCGCAATGCTCGGGCGGGTGCCGTTGGCAGCCTGCAGAACAATCGGAATGAGGTGGCTCTCCGGGCGGTGGTCCTCGCCGATCGCGCCGCCGGGCATCGCGCCGCAGGCGTTGAAGTAGCGCAGGGAGACATAGCGCAGACCGTGCGCGAGCGCGGTCCACTTGAACATCTGCTCCATGGCGACCTTGGTCGCGCCGTAGGTGTTGGTCGGCTCGAGGGGGTCCGTCTCCAGAATCGGGGTGTGGATCGGCTCGCCGTAGGTCGCGGCGGAGGAGGAGAAGACGATTTTGTCCACGTGGTGGGCGACCATGCTCGTGAGAAGGACCTGCGTGCCGCCGACATTGTTGCCGTAATACTTGAGGGGGTCGGACATGCTCTCGCCAACGAGGGAATAGGCGGCGAAGTGGACGACCGCGTCGATGGGTTCCGCCTCGAAAACGGAGTCAAGGAAGACCCGGTCGCGAATATCGCCGACGTACAGGCGCACGTCCGGCGGGACGGACTCGCGGTGACCCGTCTCGAGAGAGTCCGCGATCACGACTTCAAAGCCGCTTTTCATGAGCTCGCGAACGGTGTGGGAGCCGATATAGCCCGCGCCGCCGAGCACTAAGATCTTGCCCATAAGCACCTCCGAATGATTTTGTGCAAACAGTATACCACATTGTCCCACCGCATGCAAGAGCGGACAGAAAAGTGGACGGGAAAACCCGTCCGCTGTGTCTGCCGAAAAAGCCCCGGGGGGGGCCGTTTCCGTTTATTCCGCGCCGAATTCCTTGACGTTCAGCGTCCGCATGGCGTTGAGGACGGCGAGGATCAAAACGCCTACGTCGCCGAACACCGCCAGCCACATCGTCGCGATGCCGAGCGCGCCGAGGGCCAGAATAACCGCCTTGACCGCGAGCGCAAAAACGATGTTCTCGCGCACGATGCGCATGGTCTTTCGGGAGATTGCGAGTGCCGTGACGAGCTTCGAGGGCTTGTCGTCCATGAGGACCACGTCGGCGGCCTCGATTGCGGCGTCGCTGCCGAGCGCGCCCATCGCGACGCCCACATCCGCGCGCGTGAGCACCGGCGCGTCGTTAACGCCGTCGCCCACGAAGGCGAGCGTCGTGCCCTCCGGCTTTTCCGCGAGCAGCGCTTCGACCTTCGCGACCTTATCCGCCGGCAGCAGCTCCGCGAAGACCTCGGGCACGCCAAGCTCCTTCGCCACTGCCTCGCCGACGGCCTTTTTGTCGCCCGTGAGCATCACGACGCGCGCAACGCCCGCCCTTTGCAGGCCCGCGACCGTCGCCGCCGAGTCCGGCTTCGGCTCGTCGGAGATGATGATGTGGCCCATATACTTGCAGTTGACCGAGACATGGACGATGGTGCCGGTGAGCTCGCAGTCGTGCCAGTCCGCGCCGATATCGTCCATCAGCGCGCAGTTGCCGACGCAAACGGTCTTGCCGTCATAGACCGCCTTCATGCCGCGGCCCGGCAGCTCCGCGACCTCCCCAAAACGGTCGGGGTCGATCCTGCGGGAATTTGCCTTGAGGATAGACGCCGCGATCGGGTGTCCGGAAAAGCTCTCCGCCGCCGCCGCGTAGCCCAGCAGCTCCTCCTCGCTGATCTCCTCCGGGTGGACGTCCACCACGCGGAAGGAGCCCTTCGTGAGCGTGCCGGTCTTGTCAAAGACGAAGGTGTCCGCCTTTGAGAGGGCCTCGAGATAGGTCGAGCCCTTGATGAGGATGCCCTTTTTGGAGGCGCCGCCGATGCCGCCGAAAAACGACAGCGGCACCGAAATGACGAGCGCACATGGGCAGGAAACAACGAGGAAAACGAGTGCGCGGCGCACCCAGTCATCCCAGGGCTGGCCGAAAAACAGCGGGGCGATGACCGCGAGCAGCACCGCCGCCGCGACGACACAGGGCGTGTACCAGCGGGCAAAGCGCGTGATGAAGTCCTCCTGCCGCGTCTTTTTCTCGGAGGCGTTTTCGACGAGGTCGAGGATCTTCGCCACCGTGCTCTCGCCGAAGACGCTCCTCACTTCCACCTTGATCATGCCGGTGAGGTTCACCGTGCCGCTCGCGACCGCGTCGCCGGGCTTTTTGTCCTGCGGCAGCGACTCGCCCGTCAGGGCCGAGGCGTCGACCGCCGTCTCCCCCTCCAAAATATCGCCGTCGAGCGGAATTTTTTCATAGGGCCTCACAAGAATCGTCTCGCCCACCGCGACGGTCTCGGGCGCGACCTTCTGCTCAACGCCGTCCCGCAGTACATTCGCGTGGTCCGGGCGGATCTGCATGAGCTCCGCGATGGAGCGGCGGGACTTGCCGACGGCGGCGTCCTCAAAGAGCTCGCCGACCGCGTAAAAGAGCATGACCGCGACCGCCTCCGGGTACTCACCGATGCAGAACGCGCCGACCGACGCGATCGTCATCAGAAAATTCTCGTCGAGCAGCTCGCCGTGAAAAATATTCTTTATTGCCGTCCAGACGACCTCGTAGCTGATGACCGCATAGGGCAGCAGAAACACGAGCAGCCTTGTCGTCCCCTGCAGGGGCAAAAGCATTCCCGCGGAGAGCAGGACCGCCGTAATGATCGTGCGCCAGAGCAGGCCGCGGCCTTCGTTTTCTTCTTCTTCCATTTCAGTCGCCTCCTTATTCTTCGGTGATGTGCTCAAAGCCCATCTCGATGATCGCCCGAACGTGTTCGTCCGCGAGCGAGTAGTAGATCGTCTTGCCGTCCCGCCGGCGCGTCACGAGCTCGGCATCTTTGAGCACCCGGAGCTGATGGCTGACCGCCGACTGGCTCACGTCCAGCAGCTCCGCCAGCGCGCAGACGCACAGCTCGGACTCAAAAAGCGCGTAGAGAATTTTCACGCGCGTCGTGTCCCCAAAAATTTTGAAGAGGTCCGCAAGATCGTAGAGCGTGTTGTCGTCCGGCAGTTCGTGCCGAATCTCCTCGAGCAGCGCAGCGTGGCTGTGCGTGTCCTCGGCTGCGCAGGCGGGCGTCCCGGAGGTCTGATCTTTCTCTGTCATATCATTTGAACGACCTTTCATATGATCATTTGTTCATATGATAACAGCCATTTCCGCTCCTGTCAAGGCTTTCGGCGGCGCTTGGCGTGTTTTTTTGCGTCCGGCCGGAAATTGTATTTTGCTCACAAAATACGTCCAATATTTTTGTATAAATGGTTGTGTTGCCACTTGTCTGTCCGCCGTTTTTCCTGTATAATCGTCTCACTGTTTGCTGTGCGTCCGGCGCGGACGCCGGCGCGAGGAAGGGAGGGACCACACTTGAACGTAAATGACACAGACCTTTCGGTCGGCAGCATCACAAAGCAGCTCGTTCGCTTCGTGATCCCGATCTGGCTCGGCGCGCTGATCCAGCAGTTTTACAACATGGCGGACGCGATGTTCGTCGGCAACTACGTCGGCAAGGCGGCGCTGGCCGCGGTTGGCGGTCCCTGCTCGCAGATCACAACGCTGATGGTCTGCTTTTTTGTCGACCTCGCCGCCGGCTGTTCGGTCATCGTGGCGCAGTATTTCGGCGCGCGGGACGAAAAGAACGTTGGACGCGCCCTGCACACGGCCATGGCCATTGCCTTCATCGGCGGCTTTGCCCTCATCGGCTTCGGCTTTGCCTGCACGCCCTGGCTCATGCGCATCATGGATGCCAGCGGCGAGATCTACACCTACGGCAAGACCTACCTCTATATCTATTTCGGCGGCATGTTCTTTGTCACCTTCTACAATCTCGGTTCGTCCACGCTCCGCGCGCTGGGCGACTCCAAAAGTCCGTTCTACGCGCTGGTCGCCGGCTGCTTTACGAATATTTTCCTCGACTGGCTTTTCATCGCGAAGTTCGGCTTCGGCGTCGCCGGCGCGGCGGCGGCGACGGTCATCTCCGAGGGGCTCAGCTGCGTCTTCATTCTCCGCAGTCTCTCGCACCTGCCCGAGGCCTACCGCCTGCACTTTAAAAAGATCGGCATTCACCGGGACATCCTCGGCAGCATGCTGCGCATCGGCGTGCCGGAAGCAACGCAGACCATCCTCTACTCGATCACGAACATCATGATTCAGACGAACATCGACGGCTTCGGCACGAACGCGATCGCCGCCATGTCGGCCTACAGCAAGGTGGACGCTTTCTGCTGGGTGACGCTCGACTCCTTCGGCGTGGCGATCACGGCGATCTCCGGCCAGTATTACGGCGCGGGCAAGGTCGACGGCGTCCGCCGCAGCGTGCGCGTCTGCGCCGTGCTCGCCGCCGTTTCGATGACGGTGATTGGCGGCATTCTGCTGCTGCTTGGCCCCCAGCTCTTCACGCTGTTCACCCGGGACCCGGACGTCATCACCATCGCGCTGGAGATTCAGCGGCTGCTCGTGCCGTTTTACCTCTCGTTCATCGGTGTCGTCGTTTTGTCCGGCGCGCTGCGCGGCATGGGCTACTCCTTCGTGCCGATGTTCATCACCCTCGTCGGCATCTGCATCGTCCGCGTGATCTGGCTGCTGACCGTCGTGCCGCTCCGCCCGGAGTTCATGACGACGATCTGGAGCTATCCCGTGACCTGGACGATTACCTCGATTGCCTTCCTCATCTATTATCGCCGCATGATCCGCCGGGAGTGCCGGCTCCACGCATGATCTCCCGAAATACGAACAGAGGCCGCGCCGAGGACGGCGCGGCCTTTTTCTGCGCAATTATTTCATAAAAGCGGGTATGGTTTTTTGAAACATGTCACGAAATGTCCGGCGCGGTCTTGATTAATCCGGGATTTGTGGAATGATAGTAGGTACAGATGTTGTCGGTGGGCAGCGTCAGAAAGAGAGATTACAAGCCACCGAAGGCAAAATCACATTGAATGGAGTGTTTCAAATGGGTAAAAAAGGGAACGCATCTCCGCAGGGTAAGCAGCTCAAGAGCATCGGCTCGAAGATTATGACGGCCGACATGGGCGTCATTCTCGTCGTCAGCCTTGTGTTTTCGATTCTTGCCTGCGTGATGTCCTACAAGAGTACGCAGAGCAGTCTGGAAGGCGCAATGACCGTCGCGGCCTCCGCCGCCGCGAGCTCGGTCGAAAACAAGATCGGCAGCTATACCACTTATACGAAGGGCACCGCCGCCACCATGCGGCTGTACTCGGACGACTATAAGCCAGAAGAAAAGGTCGCCCTTCTCGCACAGCGCACCGAAGCCGGCAAGGACGACGGCCTCGTCGGAATGATATTATGCACCCCCGACGGCAACGACATTTCCGGCGGCAAGAACTATCTGGACAGCGAGGGATTCAAGCTGACCATAGGCGGCAAGAACTACATCAGCACGCCCTATACGGACGGCAGCGGAAATCTCGTCTTTGACGTCTGGGCGCCCGTCTGGCAGGACGGAAAGCCCGGCACAACGATTGTCGGGGCACTGCGCGCTACATACAGCGAGGACGCGCTCTTCGCGCTCATCAAGAGCATTACTGTCAGCAAAAATGGCGCCGCCTTCGCGGTCGACAAGACCGGCACCAACGTCCTTGACACGAACACGGACCGCACCAAGTCAAAGGACAACATCATCGCCAACGCCAAGACGGACCCCTCCTTCGTCTCCCTCGCCGCGCTGATCCAGAAGGCTCTCGGCGGTGAATCCGGCTTCGGCATGTACACCTACGGCGGCAAAAAATTTGTCGCCTACGCCCCGATTCACGGCACGGACGGCTGGATTATGTGCGTCTTCGCGCCGCTCTCGGACTTCATGGGCATGGTCTACAAGACCATGGTCATCAGCATCATCTTCATCATCATCTTCGTGCTCATAGGCGCCTACATCGTCAGGAAAATGGTCAACACCTTGAATGTGCCGATTGGCATCATCTGCGAGCGTCTGGCCTCCTTCGCGGACGGTGACGTCCAAACGCCGCTGCCCGAGATCAAGGTAGGCTTGATCGAGCTGAGCAGTCTCTCTGACTCCACGAGACGCATGGTGGAAAACACCAGCGGCATCATCAATGACATCGACCATATCCTCACAGCGCTTGCCAGCGGCGACCTCGACCCGAACTCCCGTGACCCGCAGATGTATGTCGGCGACTACCATAGCATTCTCAGCTCCATGGTCCATCTGCGCGACCGTCTGGTCGAATCCTTCCGCAGCATCCTCACGGCGTCCGATCAGGTCTCCGCCGGTTCCTCGCAGGTCTCCTCCGGCGCGCAGACGCTCGCACAGGGCGCGACCGAGCAGGCGTCCTCCATTCAGGAGCTCTCGGCCTCGATCCAGGAGGTCTCCCAGCAGGTCAAGGAAAACGCGGCGGCCGCCGAGGCCGCCAAGAGCATCACCACAAGCACCATCAGCATCATGCAGGGCAGCGTCGAGGACATGGGCCTCGCGCGGCAGGCGATGGACGAGATTTCCTCCACCTCGAAGGACATCAGCAAGGTCATCAAAGCCATCGACGACATCGCTTTCCAAACGAATATTCTCGCGCTCAACGCCGCGGTCGAGGCCGCGCGCGCCGGCTCCGCCGGCAAGGGCTTTGCGGTCGTCGCGGACGAGGTCAGAAACCTCTCCCAGAAATCCGCTGAGGCCGCGAAGAACACCACCGCCCTCATCGAAGGCTCCATTACCGCTGTCGAGAAGGGCACAAGCCTCGTCAACAAGACCTCCGCCGGCTTCGCCGGCGTTGCGGAAAAGGCGCTGAAGATCGACGAACTCATCGAAGCCATCTCCACACAGGCACAGCAGCAGGCCTCCGCGATCGAGCAGATCTCGGTCGGCATCGACCAGGTGTCCTCGGTCGTGCAGATGAACTCCGCCACCTCGGAGGAGTCCGCCGCCGCGAGCGAGGAGCTCTCGAGTCAGGCCATCTCGCTCAAGAACCTTGTCGAGCAGTTCAAGCTGCCCGAGGAATAAAATCAGTTCGCGATTTCTGGCTGGAAGGACGCGCTTTTGGGCGCGTCCTTCTTGCAAATTTTTTCGCTTTGTTGTATGCTGTAAGCAGCCTGTCCCGGTCCCGCGCAGATGCCCTGCAAAGCGCCGCGCGTCCTTGAGACCCGCGCGCTGCCGTCCCTTTCGCAAAGCGCCGTCCCGCCTCCCGGGCCAGGAAACTGTATCAGAAATGGAGATGCGACTATGTACTGCGTTAGAAAAATTACCGATGACCTCACATGGCTCGGCGCGAACGACCGCCGTCTTGCTCTTTTTGAAAGCGCCTATCCCATCCCGGAGGGCATCTCCTACGACGCCTATCTGCTCTCGGACGAGAAAACCGTTTTGCTTGACACGGCGGACAAAGCCGTCGCCCCACGCTTTCTGGAGAACCTTGCGCACGCGTTGGGCGGCAGACCGCTCGACTACCTCGTCGTCAACCACATGGAGCCGGACCACACCGCCACACTTGAGGACGTGCTGCTCCGCCACCCGGAGACGAAGGTCGTTTTGAACCAGAAGACACTTTCGATGGTCAAGCAGTTTTTCGATTTTGACATCGACGCGCGCGCCATCCTCGTCAAGGAGGGCGACACGCTCGCGACAGGCCGCCACACGCTCACCTTCGTCATGGCCCCGATGGTCCACTGGCCGGAGGTCATGGTGACCTACGATATGACCGACAAGACTCTCTTCTCTGCGGACGCCTTCGGCACCTTCGGCGCGCTCAATGGCTCTCTCTTCGCCGACGAGGTCAATTTCGAGCGCGACCTGCTCCCCTCGGCCCGACGCTACTACACGAATATCGTCGGCAAATACGGCGCGCAGGTCATGGCCCTGCTGAACAAGATGTCTTCG
>JAKOSQ010000194.1 GCA_029777215.1 Bacillota bacterium | reverse complement strand
CGGCAGCAAAACGACGGCAAAGGACTACGACCTTGCCGCGATGGCAGCGGATCTCAAGGATAACGGCGGCTATTCGGACATCATCAGCCCAGTCGTCAAGGACGTCGCCGCGAAGCTCTACAATGTGGATGCCGCCGGCATCGCCGACTGCCAGGTCTACTGCTCGACCAAGGCGACCACCGAGGAGATCGGCCTTTTCAAGTGCACGGACGAAAAAGCGGCCGCCGCGCTCTATGAGGCGGCGAAGGCCCGCGTCGAGTCCCAGCGCTCTATCTATTCGTCTTACGCCCCGGCCGAGATGCCGAAGCTCGACGACGCGATCGTAAATCAGGACGGAAATTACGTCTTCTACATCGTCACTGCCGACAGCGCCAAGGCGCATGCCGTGCTCGACAAGTACATGAAATAATGCAAACCGCAAAGGCCCCGGCTATCGACAGCCGGGGCCTTTTTGCGTTCATTTTTCATTTTTGTCGTCCAGTGCGTCGGGGCCGTAGCGCTTTTTCACGCACTCGGTCAGCAGATACTCGATCTGTCCGTTGACCGAACGGAAATCGTCCTCCGCCCACGCGGCGATCTTGTCGTAGAGTGAGGTCGACAGCCGCAGCGGGATCTGCTTTTTGCCTTTTTCCGCCGCCATCGTCTTTAATAGATCGAGCCGCTGTTTACCACCGGCTGGGCTTCTTTGTTGCCGCAGAGCACGACGAGGAGGTTCGAGACCATTTGTGCCTTGCGCTCGTCGTCAAGCTCGACGATGTCGTTTTCACTCAGCTTTCGGAGCGCCATTTCGACCATGCCGACCGCGCCCTCGACGATGAGCTTTCTCGCGTCGATGATCGCGCTGGCCTGCTGGCGCTGGAGCATCGCCGCGGCGATCTCGGGCGCGTAAGCGAGGTGGGTGATGCGTGTCTCGACGATCTCCAGACCGGCGTCGCGGACCTTCGACTGCAGCTCGTCACGCAGCTTCACGGCGACCTCCTGGCTGCTGCCGCGCAGAGACATTTCGTCCGCGCCCTCGTCCACGTCCTCGTTCCAGATGTCGTAGGGGTAGAGGCGGCAGATGTTCCGCAGCGAACTGTCCGCCTGAATGGAGAGAAATTCGACGTAGTTGTCGACATTGAAGACGGCCTGCGCCGCGTTGACCACGCGCCAGATCACGACAACGCCGATTTCGATGGGGTTGCCGAGCTTGTCGTTGACCTTCTGCCGGTCGTTGTTGAGCGTGAGCACCTTGAGACTGACGGCCTTGCCGGATGCGCCGTCGGTCGCGCTCTTGTTGAGATCGGTGCGCTGCTTTTCGCTCTGGGCGTCCTTGGCGGCGGCGGTCTTTGTGGGGTTCACCGCCGTGCAGAAGGGGTTGACAAGGAAAAAGCCCGCGCCCATGAGCGTGCCGTAATATTTGCCGAAGAGGGTCAGCACCAGCGCCTCGTTGGGCTTTACGACCTTGAGCCCGGCGTAGAGCAGCGGGCAGACGACGAAGCCGAGCGTCCCATACAGCGGCGCACCCGGCAGCTCCATGATCAGCGCGATCACGCAGGCGACGAGAACGGCCGTGTTGAGAATCAGCATCAGCATGCCGTTCGGCGCGTGCAAAATTTTTTCTTCCGTAAAAGCGTTCGGATTGTCCATTGTTATGTACTCCTTTATGATGAGATGTATTCATCAAAGTGATATCATAATAATATCACTACGCCATCAAATGTCAATAGTATATGAAAAAAAATACCGGCCCGTTTCCGGGCCGGTACGTTTTTAAAGGCGTCTCGCAGAGTTCGTGCCCGCAGGGCTTTTTAGCCAGCCTCAGGCGTTCTTTTCCGCCTTTTTGCGCGGGATGAGCTTGACGAGTTCGACGAGCGGGATGATGAGGAAGGCAAGGCCGAGAGCGACGAGGTATTCCTGCACGCTGATGTGCTCAAAGCCGAATGCTTCCTGCAGGAAGGGGACGTAGAGCACGACCGTCGTGCAAACGAGACTCGCGACGCCCGCGATGACGAGCGCCATGTTCATCTTCGGCAGCTTGAAGAGGCTGCCGCGCTGGGAGCGCATGTTGAAGCTGTGGAAAATTTCGGCCATCGAGAGCGTGAGGAAGGCCATCGTGATGCCGTCCGCACTGTTGAGACTCGACCAGCTGCCGCCCTCCATGATGTGACCGACGAAGTACGCGGCGAGCGTGAGGATCGTGATGAAGAAGCCCTGATAGGCGACGTCGAAGCCGACGCCGCCGGCGAAGATGCCGTCCGTAGACGAGCGCGGCGAGCGGGTCATGACGTCCGGCTCCGCGTCCTCAAGACCGAGGGCGAGGGCGGGGAAGCAGTCCGTGATGAGGTTGATCCACAGCAGGTGGACGGGCTTGAGAATCGTAAAGCCCATGATGGTCGCGACAAAGATGCTCATGACCTCGCTCATGTTCGAGCCGAGGAGGAACTGAATGGCCTTGCGGATGTTGTCGTAGATGTGGCGGCCCTCTTCGACCGCACCGACGATGGTGGCAAAGTTGTCGTCGGCGAGGACCATGTCCGCGACGTTTTTCGTGACGTCCGTGCCGGTGATGCCCATGCCGACGCCGATGTCGGCGGATTTTATGCTCGGCGCGTCGTTGACGCCGTCGCCGGTCATGGCGGTGATGTAGCCGGCCTTTTTCCAGGCGTTGACGATGCGGACCTTGTGTTCGGGCTGGACGCGGGCGTAGACAGAGATGTTCTGGAAGACCTTTTCAAAGGTGGCGTCGTCCATCTCGGAGAGCTCCGCGCCGGTGACGGCGGCGTCGTTCGGGCCGAGGATACCGAGCTCCTTCGCGATCGCGCGGGCGGTGTCGATGTGGTCGCCGGTAATCATGATGGGGCGGATGCCGGCCGTGCGGCACTCCTCGATGGCGGCCTTGACCTCCGGGCGGACCGGGTCGATCATGCCGGCGAGACCGATGAAGCACAGCTCCTCTTCGAGCTTTGCGGCCTCGGCGCTCTCGGGCTTTTCGGGCCAGACTCGCTGGGCGCAGGCCAAAACGCGGAGCGCCTTGTCGGCCATGGCCTTGTTCGCAGCGAGAATTTCTTTTTTCGCGTCCTCCGTGAGGGGAACGGCGTGGCCGTCCTTGAGATAAGTCTGGCACTTGCGCAGGACCTCGTCCGGCGCGCCCTTGGTGTACTGGACGATGCCGGCGTCCGTCTCGTGCAGGGTGGACATCATTTTGCGGACGGAGTCAAACGGCGCTTCGCCGACACGCGGGGCCTTTTCCTTGAGCTCGGGCTTTGCGAGTCCGAGAGAATTTGCCCAGTAGACGAGGGCGTTTTCGGTCGGCTCGCCGGTGACGGTGCCGTCTGAATTGAGCTCGGCGTCGCAGCACAGAGCCATCGCGCCCGCGAGGAGCTTTTCGTTTTCGCCGTAGTGCTCTACGACGGTCATCTTGTTTTGTGTGAGCGTGCCGGTCTTGTCCGAACAGATGATCTGCGCGCAGCCGAGGGTCTCGACGGCGGTGAGCTTGCGGATGATGGCGTTTTTGCTCGACATATTCGTGACGCCGATCGAAAGGACAATCGTGACGACGGCCACGAGGCCCTCCGGGATCGCGGCGACAGCGAGGGAGACGGCGATCATGAAGCTGTTTAAAATGCCGGAGGTCGTGAGCTGGCCCTCGCGGATGAGGCCGACGACGAAGATGACGGCGCAGATCCCGATGACGAGCTTCGTGAGGATGTGGCTGAGTTGGGCGAGCTTGATCTGGAGCGGCGTAAGGCCCTCTTTCGCGGTCGCGAGGGCGTCCGCGATCTTGCCCATTTCGGTGTCCATGCCGGTAGCGGTGATGACGGCCATGCCGCGCCCGTAGACGACGGTGGAGCCCATATAGACCATGTTCTTGCGGTCGCCGAGCGAAATGTCCGACGTGCCCTGCATGTAGAGCATTTCAATGACCTTGTCGACCGGGACGGATTCGCCCGTGAGTGCGGCCTCCTCGATCTTCATGCTCTTGGAGTCGATGATGCGGCCGTCCGCCGGAACGGCGTCTCCTGCCTCGAGGATGACGACGTCGCCGACGACGAGGTCTTCGCTCTTGACTGTGACGATGTGGCCGTCGCGCAGGACTTTACTCATGGCTGAGGACATCTCCTGCAGCGCCTCGAGCGCCTTTTCGGCCTTGTTTTCCTGGTAGACGCCGAGGGCGGCGTTGACGATGACGACGAACATGATGATGATGACGTCCGCGAAGCCCTCGCCGGAGTAGCGCGAGGTGACCGCCGAGATGACCGCCGCGACGATCAGCATAATGATCATGGGGTCCGCCATCTGGGCGAAGAAACGCTTGACGAGGGGATCCTTTTTGCCTTCGGCGAGCTTGTTCTTGCCGTTTTCTGCGAGCCGCTTTGCCGCCTCGGCGGCGGTGAGCCCGTCGCGGGTAGAGTGCGTTTCAGTCAAAACGTCGTCGACTTCGCTGCAATAATACTTCATTCGTATGCCTCCTGCTTTTTATGTGTATATATGTCTTTGCGGTATGAAAAAGACCCATGGACAGGCGAAATGCCTATCCATGGGTCTGGTCGTTTCATACAAGCCAGGCGTTTCCGCCATGATGTTGACTTGGACCGCGCCGAAACGGCTTTTCGGTGCGCTGACTACTCCCCCACGGAGTCTTAATATTCTACCATTCTGTGCCGGCCTTGTCAAGAAAGCCGGCGGTGAATTTTCCATTACGAGAGGGCCTGCCGCAGTCGGGAGTAGAGTTCGACGACGCGGAAGCGGATGCAGGGCTCGCCGTCCGTGCAGCGGATGAGTCCGGCGTCGCTCTCCGGCAGCTGCGCGAAGGCGCTCTCGTCCGTCGCCGCCGCCGTACACAGCGGCGGGAAGATAACGCACCACCAGTTGTGGCCCGCCCCTGCGCCGAGCGTCACGCGCAGGGTGACATAGTCGCCCGCCGGCAGCGAGAAGCCCGGATAATCCCGCCGGGGAAAGCGCTCGAAGCGCAGGGCCGCGCCGGCGGGATAGAATTTGCCGCTTTCCTGCAGCGTCTGCCGCGCCGTGCGCTGCAGCGCGGGCAGCTCGCCGCGGATGACGTCCTCGGCCCGCGCGGGGTCGGAGACGTCCGCGAGCTTCGGGGCGAGCTCCGCGAGAACCGCGTCGCGCACCTGAAGCTTTACCGACTGATCCGTGTCGCTGTCGGAGTTCGCGACGACGTGCAGCCGCACAAGCTCGGATGAGAGCCGGCGCTGCCGCGCCTGCGCCCAGAGCCCGGTGCAAAGCGCAGCGCAGAGCGCGAAGAGAAGGGAAATTTCGATGATCTTGATCTGCCGCATGAAAAAAACCGTCCTGTCATATACTGGCAGGACGGCGGCCCGCCGCTTTTTTGAAAAAGCGTGGCAGCCGGGAAACAAAAGCTATGTATCTCATCGTCCTGTCGAAGGGAGTATCGACACTCGCCCTCGGCTTTATACCGGTGGGAAAATTTTTTCAAAGCTCCAGCCGTCGGCGGGGACGGGCGAGGAAGACCTCGCCGCAGCTCTCCGCGAGAACGGCGCGGGCCCGCTCGGCGGTCCGCTGGCTGTCAAAAACGCCGAAGACCGCCGAACCCGTGCCGGTCATCATCGCGCCGAGCGCGCCGCAGTCGAGCAGCTTCGCCTTGAGCACGGCGACGTCGTCCGGCTTCGGGGGCAGCGCGTCTTCAAAGACGTTGTACATCCGGCGGCAGACGCCGGAGAGCTCGCCGGCGCGGATCGACGCGACGATGCCGTTCGTGTCCGGGTGGCAGCGGATCGGGCTTTGGTCGAGCTTGCGGAAGAGCACCGGGGTCGAAACCGAAAAGCGCGGCTTTGCAATCACGAAGCGGCAGTCCGGAAAATCGGGCAGGGGGGAGAGAATCTCGCCGCGCCCGGTCGCGAGGACGGTCCCGCCCGCGACGCAAAAGGGGATGTCTGAGCCGAGCGTCGCGCCGAGCGCCTCGAGCTCCGGCAGCGTGAACGGTTTGCCGCACAGGCGGTTGAGCGCGCGCAGGACCGCCGCCCCGTCCGCCGAGCCGCCACCCATCCCGGCGCAGACCGGGACACGCTTGCGGATGCCGATGTCGGCCCCCGCGTTTTTGAGGCCGGCGGCGGCAAAAAAGGCGCGCGCCGCCTTGACCGCGATGTTGCGGTCGTCGCAGGGGAGATAGCGCAGGTTCGTTCCCGCGTGCACGGCCCCGTCCTGACGCAGGGAGACGGACACGTCGTCGCAGAGGGTGACAGACTGCATGACCATGCACATGTCGTGGTAGCCATCCGGGCGGCGGCCCGTCACGTCGAGGGAGATGTTGAGCTTGGCAAAGGCTTTTTCGGTGGTGTCGGCCATGACGGGCCTCCTTTCGCGCGATTAATCCTGCTCGAAGAGATGCGGCATGAGCATCGTTCCGGCGTCGAGGTAGGGACCCTTGAGTCCGTTGGCCTCGGAGAACGTCAGCCCCGTGCCGAGGTTTTTACGGCTGTCGTAAATTAGGTACGGGACCGGGTCGCCGTCGTGTCCCCGCGTGGAGGTGAGGGTCTTGTGGTCCGAAAGGAAGAGGAGGCGGTAGTCGAAGTCCTCCGCGTCGAGCCGCTGCGTCAGCGGCGTGAGAACGCGCGTGTCGAGCCATTCAATGGCCTGCAGCTTGCCCTTTGTGTCGCCGTTGTGGGTGCACTCGTCCGGGGCCTCGACGTGGATGGCGGCGAAGTCGTATTTCCCCTCGAGCGCTCCGACGCAGGCGTCGACCTTGCCCTCGAGGTTCGTTTCGAGTTCGCCGGTCGCACCGTCGACGAGAATGACGTCGAGCCCGGAGAGCTTGGCGATGCCGTGGCACAGCGGCACGGCGGATATCACGGCGCCATTGTGGTGATACTTGTTCTCAAAGGACTCGAGCGCGACGCCCGTGCCCTCGGCCCAGAACCAGACGCCGTTGGCCGGGAGCTTTCCCGCCCTGCGGCGCGCTTCGTTGATCGGGTGGCGGTCGAGAACCTCATTGGCCTTTTCCATGAGCGCCGAGAGGGTCGCGGCGTTCGGGCAGCCAGACGGCAGGAGCGGCCCGATGACCTGACCGAGATAGTTGTGCGGCGGGGCGAGTTTGATGCCGCGGATGTCCGCCTG
>JAKOSQ010000193.1 GCA_029777215.1 Bacillota bacterium | reverse complement strand
GACTGCTCTCCGGCACGCTGTCCGCCGTCTCGGCGGCGGCGCTCGACGGCGCGCGCGCCTCGGTCGAGCTGACGCTGGCGATGTGTGGCATGCTCTGTCTCTGGTCCGGAGTGATGGAGACGATGCGGCGCAGCGGCATATCGGAAGCGCTCTCGCGGCTGCTGCGCCCGCTGCTCGGGCGGCTGTTCCCCTCGGCCCTGCGCGACACGGAAACGATGGACGCGCTGACGTCGAACGTCTCGGCAAACCTGCTCGGTCTGGGCAACGCCGCGACGCCCGCCGGCATCCGCGCGGCAAAGGGGCTCCGGCGGCTCTCCGGGCAGGATACGGCGTCCGACGAGCTCTGCCGTCTTGTCGTGCTCAACACCGCCTCGATTCAGCTGCTGCCGACGACGGTGGCCGCTCTGCGCGCCTCGCTCGGCGCGGACGCGCCCTTTGACATTCTGCCGGCGGTCTGGCTCTCCTCGCTCGTGTCGGTCGCGGCGGGCCTGCTCGCGGCCCGCGCCTTTGAGAGGGCAGCGCTTTGAAGGACGCCGCGGCGCTCGCCGTCCCCCTCATTCTCGCGCTGGTCTGCTGCTTTGCGCTCTGCCGGGGCGTGGACGTCTTCGGCGCGATGAGTGCCGGCGCGAAGGACGGACTCAAGACCGCCGCCGGCATTCTGCCCGCGTTGACGGTCCTGCTCCCGGCGGTCGCGATGCTGCGCGCCAGCGGCGCGCTCGACGCGCTGACCGCGCTTCTGTCGCCGCTTCTGTCCCGTTTAGGGGTCCCGCCGGAAACGGTGGCCCTGATGCTCATACGCCCCGTGAGTGGCAGCGGCGCGCTCGCAGTCGGCAGCGACATCATCCGCACGGCCGGGGCGAATTCGCTGACGGGCCGCACAGCGGCGGTGATGCTCGGCTCGACGGAGACGACCTTCTATGTGATCGCCGTCTATTTTGGGGCAGCGGGCATCCGGGACACGCGCCATGCCATTCCCGCCGCACTGATCGCGGATTTGGCGGGCTTTCTCGCGGCAGCGTTTTTCTCCAGAGTTTTCTGGGGGTGATCTTTGCCCGCGCAGCGGGCAAGCGGGAGGACGGGGGCGGCGGGGACGAGGCCCCCGCACTCTTTGCGCCCAACAGGGCGCAGGGGTTCGCGGAGACGGCGTCTCCGCACCTTTTTTTCGGCCCGCGCAGCGGGCGTCCCCCCGTTGCCGCCTCACGGCGGCAAATCCCCCGCGTCCTGTGGGCGCGAAAAAAAGGGGTTCCGGGGGCACAGCCCCCGAAACCCCTCATACCGGTTCGGTAAGAAGCTTACATCTTTTCTGGCGCAGACACGCCGATGATCTCCAGCGCATTTTCAATGACCGTCTTCGTGCAGTCGCACAGTGCCAGCCGCGCGTCGCGCAGGGCCGGCTCCGCGTCCTTGATGCGGCAGGCCGCGTAGAAGCGGTGGAAGTGCGCCGCGACGTCAATGACGTAGCGGTTGATACGCGACGGGTCGTAGGTGAGCGCCGCCTGGCGGATCTCCTCCGTGAAGCTCGCGAGCACCTTAACAAGCGCCTTTTCCTGCTCGTCCTGCAGCAGCGTCGCATCGAAAGTTTCGGGCACCTTCACACCCTCGTCCGCGAGCGCGGCAATCAGCGTGCAGATGCGTGCGTGCGCGTACTGGACGTAGTAGACCGGGTTCTCGCTGTCCTGACGGATGGCGAGGTCGAGATCAAATTCGAGGTGGGAGTCCGGCTTCGCGTTGAAGAAGAAGCGGCAGGCGTCCACGCCGATGTCGTCCATGAGGTCGTTGAGCGTGAGAGCCTTGCCCGTGCGCTTGGAGACCTTGACCGTCTCGCCGTCGCGGATGAGGCGGACCATCTGCATGATGAGGAAGTCGAGCTTCTTGTCCTGCAATCCGAGGGCCGGGGCCTTCATCGAAGCGGCGAAGCGGATGGCGTGTCCGTGGTGGTCCGCGCCCCAGACGTCGATGACGCGCTCAAAGCCGCGCTCAATGAACTTGTTGCGGTGGTAGGCAATGTCGACCGCATAGTAGGTGTAAAAACCGTTGGAGCGGCGCAGAACCTCGTCCTTGTCCGCGCCGAGATCGGTGTTTTTGAGCCAGAGTGCGCCGTCCTTTTCATAGGTCAGGCCCGCGTCCTCGAGAAGCTTCACGGTGTCCGCGACATAGCCGCTCTCGTGCAGGCTCGACTCCAGAAACCACTGGTCGAAGCTGATGCGGTAGCGCGCGAGGTGCTTTTTCATGAGCTCAATGTTGTAGGGCAGGCCGAAGTCGACGAAAGCCTTGCAGCGCTCGTCCGACGGCATGTTAAGGTACTTTTCCCCGTCGCGCTCGCGGATGAGCTTTGCGAGCGCACAGATGTCGTCGCCGTGGTAGCCGTTTTCCGGGAACTCGACGGCGTCCTCGCCCTTTATGATCTGGAGGTAGCGGGCCTCGATGGACTTGCCGAAGAGGTCGACCTGGTTGCCGGCGTCGTTGACGTAGAACTCGCGCCAGACGTCGTAGCCCGCGCGCTGCATGACGGAGGCCAGCGCGTCGCCCAGCACGCCGCCGCGCGCGTTGCCGATGGTCATGGGGCCGGTCGGGTTTGCCGAGACGAACTCGACCATCACACGCTCGCCCCTGCCCTCGTTCGAACAGCCATAGTCCTTCCCCTCGCCGCGTACGGCGGCGATGACCTCCGCGAACCACTTGTCGCCGAGGCGGAAATTGAGAAAGCCGGGGCCCGCGATCTCGACGGCGGAGAAGTAGCTGTCCGTGAGGTCAATGTTCGCGCACAGCGCCTCCGCGATCTTGCGCGGGGGCAGCTTGAGCGTCTTCGCGCCGGCCATGGCGTGGTTCGCTGCCCAGTCGCCGTTTTTCACGTCCTTCGGGATCTCGACATTGCCGGCGGGCAGGCCGCCTTCCGGCAGCTCCCCTGCCGCGAGAGCCTTGTTATATGCCTTTTCAAGGAGCTCGCCAACGGCGAGCTTTGCTTCTTCGATCAGATTAGCCATTTACACGCTTCCTTTATTCTGTTCACTCACGTTAATGCGAAACTGGTTGTAGCCCACGACCGCGTGCTGAAAATCGACAACGTACTCGATCTCCATGTCGCCGCCGTGCTCGTTGAAGTCGACGCTGAGCTTTTTGGTGTCGACGCCCATCGTGGTCGAGCCGTAGGGCGTTTCATACACAAACTCGTGCTTTCGGCCCTTTTCAAAAATCATGCTGCTGTTGAGGCTGCCCTCCCGCGAGAGGACGACACCCAGCGGGCTGATCGTGAACGAGGTCTTGGTGCCCTCGAGACCCGTGAGTTCGCTCTCCATATAGCTGAACACGCCCTCGCCGTTTTCAAACGAAAACTGGCCGTCGGTCACGAGTTCGATCTCGCTGTCCTCGCCGTCCGCGTCGTTTTGGGTGCCTTTTATTGAAATGATGACATCTTTCATTTTCATGGATGGTCCTTTTCCGGTTCCGCCGGAGCGGAAAACATGGGTAAAAATTCAGTAATGGGTATTATACCATGCGCCCGGGGCCCTTGTCAAAGGGTTCTATGCAGTGCAGCTGCCTGGAGATATCCCGCCGCAGCATGAGCGCCGCCGTGCGGGCGAAGGCGCCGCCGTCTCCGGTTGTGAAGTAGCGCGTGCCGCCGCAGGCGCCGTCCGAAAGGGTGTCCGCGTCGCGCAGGTCCGCGCACAGCCGCCGCGCCGCCGCCGCGCCGGACGAGATGAGCCGCACACCGCCGCCCATGTATTCGGAGATGATGTCCGCGAGCAGCGGATAATGGGTGCAGCCGAGGATGATCGTGTCGACTCCGGCCTCGCGCAGAGGCGGGAGATATTCCGCGACCGCGTGCGCCACGCGCGGGTCTGTTTTTTCAAAAATGCCGTCCTCGACCATGGTGGCAAATTTCGGACAGGCCTGCGAGGTTACAGAGAGCTGCGGCGCGACCGCGTGCAGCAGGCGCTCGAAGTTGCCGGCCCGTATCGTCGCGCGCGTGGCGAGCACGCCGACGCGCTCGTTTTCGGTCGCCGACACCGCTTCGCGCACGGCGGGCTCGACCACGCCGTATATTGGAACGGGGCTCTCCTGCTCGAGCACGTCGAGCGCGTTGGAGGTCGCGGTGCCGCATGCGACGAGCACGGCCTTCACATCCATGGAGAGCAGAAAGGCGAGGTCGGCGCGGGACATGCGGATGATCTCCTCGCGAGACTTTTCGCCGTAGGGCATATTATTGGAATCGCCAAGATAGACGATCTTTTCGCCGGGGAGCAGTTCCGCGAGCTCAGATGCCGCCGTGAGGCCGCCAAGCCCGGAGTCGAACACCCCGATCGGTCTTTTATCCATAGCTCTTTTCTTCGGTCCGTCCGTGACGGACCGACACTCCTGTCTGATTTAATGCCGTATCATCATACCGCGCTTTGAAATATATTGCAAGGTTCCGGCCATAATGTATGAGAGTTTGTGCGTAAAAACAGTGGAAATCTCCGCTGCTTTTTGCTATACTGTTGGCAGAGGATCATTGCGCGCTTCGGCGGCGCTTTCTTTTTCCCGGTTTCTTCTGCCGGGCATACTTTGCGGCACGGGCCCTTTCCGTGTCAGCCTGAAAAGGCTCTGGCGCGTTGCGCGCCTTGAAAGGAGGCCGTTATCATGGACATCACCCTCTCAACCAGGGAATTTCGTCATTTGCTCGATCTTGTCTACGTCGGAAACTGGATTTTGAACTCGACGCGCGGCAACGATCGTTTTGAGGAATACGACGATCTGCAGGAAAAGTTTTTCACGCTCGCGGCAAAAAACGGTCTGCCGGAGCTTGCGCAGAATTATTACGGACACATCTTCCCCTCGCAGGCCTATGAGGAGGGCGGCATCCACGATGCGATCGCGGACTATGAGGACGCCGTCTTTTTCGACATTCTGGCCGAGGAGTTGGCCCGCCGCGACATGACGGACGAACACCTCAACCCGGACGATCTCACCGAGCTCACCGCCCGTATGGACAGCTATATGGACGAATTCGAGCTCAACGGCGTCGAAAATATCAGCCTCAACAACCAGTAAGCTCGGCGGACTGCGCGTCCGCGGCTCATAATTTTCTCCCTGCCGGACACACTAAGCGTGTTCTGCAGGGAGGTTTTTTTATGAGCTATTTCAATATGTCCAAGTCGGCCTACGGCGCTTATGTGAAGGAAATGTCACCGAGTTCGACCCTCGCCGGCGATCTGCTGCGTGCCTTCGCCGTCGGCGGCGCGATCTGCTGCGTCGGTCAAGCGCTGTTTGAGGTCTACACGGGCGCGGGTATGGCGCAGGAGCTTGCGGCGACGCTCGTGAGCGTGACGCTCGTTTTCCTCGGCGCGCTGCTGACGGGCATCGGCGTCTACGACGACCTCGCGAAGATTGGCGGCGCGGGCACGCTCGTGCCGATCACGGGCTTTGCAAACTCAGTGGTCGCCCCGGCTTTAGAGTTCAAAACGGAGGGCTTCGTGACCGGCACAGGCGCGAAAATGTTCATTATCTCCGGCCCCGTCATCACCTACGGCATCTCCGCCTCAGTGGTCTACGGCCTCATCTACTACCTGACGACCGCCTTCACCAAAGCCAAATAAGACCCGTCCCATCGTCCCCTGTTTCTCGTCCGATCGGCCTATCGTTCCCCGTCCATCCGCGGACTCTGCGAAGTCGGAAAATTTCGTTGGAAAATAAGTTCGCGCAGTTTCCCGCAAGCGGGAAACTGCGCGATAAGGTTTTTCTTTGACGCGGTCTGACGGACGAAAATGATAGGATTCGTCCCCTCGGGGAATTCGTTTCTCTGCGGGGGCACTTTGCGAGCGCCGGAGCGCGAGAACCAAATCAAAAAGGAAGGCCGCTGAAAGTGGCCTTCCTTTTTAAGAGCTTATACGAGTTCGATCACTGCCATCTCGGCAGCGTCGCCGCGGCGAGGCCCGATGCGAACGATGCGGGTGTAGCCGCCGTTGCGGTCGGCATACTTCGGCGCAGTCTCGTCGAAGAGCTTCTTAGCAACATCCTCTCTCGTGATGAAGGAGAGAGCCTGACGATAGTTGGCAAGGTCTTTGTTCTTGCCAAGCGTTATCATTTTCTCGGCGAGGGGGGCGATCTCCTTGGCGCGGGTAACGGTGGTCTCCATACGGCCGGTGTCGAGAAGGTCTGTCACCTGCTGTCTGAGCATCGCCATGCGCTGATCGGTGGTCTTGCCGAGCTTTCTGTTACTGGGCATTTCGGTTTTCCTCCTTTTTGGAAGTGTAAAGGAATTTTTCGCGCTCAGCCGGGGCTGTGGTCCTGGCTTTGCGGCGATCAGTTGTTGTCGTCGCTGGCAAGGGAAAGTCCCATCATAGCGAGCTTGTGCTCGACTTCTTCAAGCGACTTGCGGCCGAGATTTCTGACCTTGATCATCTCGTCCTGCGTCTTGCCGATCAGGTCTTCGACGGTATTGATATTCGCGCGTTTGAGGCAGTTGAAGCTGCGGACGGACAGATCAAGTTCTTCGATCGTCATCTCGAGCACCTTGTCTCGCTGCGTTTCAACCTTTTCCTTGACGGTGGACTCAGAGCCAATCGTCTCGGAGAGGTCGGTGAAAAGTGTGAAGTGGTCGCAGAGGATCTTCGCGCCGAGAGAAACGGCGTCGCGCGGAGTGATGGTCTTGTCCGTCCAAACCTCAAGCGTGAGCTTGTCGTAGTCCGTCTTGTTGCCGACGCGGGTGTTTTCCACCGCGTAGTTGACCTTGAGGACCGGGGAATAGATGGAGTCGACCGGGATGACGCCGATAACCTGCTGCGCAAGCTTGTTCTTTTCTGCGGCGACATAGCCGCGGCCGTGATCGACGACCATCTCCATGGAGAGATAACCGTCCGGTCCAAGGGTGGCGATGTGGTGCTCGGGGTTCAGAACCTCGACCTCGCCGTCGGCCTTGATGGAACCGGCAGTGACCTCGCACTCGCCGCTTGCTTCTATATACACTGTTTTCGGACCGTCGCTGTGGAGCTTGATGATGACGCCCTTGATGTTAAGGACGATCTCCGTCATGTCCTCCTTGACGCCGGGAAGCGTGGAGAACTCGTGCTGCACTCCTGCGATCTTGACGGACGTAACGGCTGTACCGGGAAGAGAGGATAGGAGCACTCTCCGAAGAGAGTTGCCCAAAGTCGTGCCGTAACCGCGCTCTAAAGGTTCTACTACAAACTTGCCATAGGAATCATCCGACGGATTTTCGATGCACTCGATGCGCGGTTTCTCAATTTCAATCATGTTTTAGAATTACCCTCCTTCTGAGTTGGCGCCGAAAAGCGCCTGATAGAATCAGCTTACCAATTACGAGGGTCTCTTTATTATTTAGAGTACAGCTCGACAATAAGGGTCTCCTCCACGGGGAAGTCGATGTCTTCTCTGGCGGGCATCTTGACGACAGCACCCTTCAGGGAATTTTTTTCTCTGGAAAGCCACTGCGGAAGCGTAATGAACGGTGCGTCCTCACCGGTGAGGCGCTTGAACATGACGCTCGAGCGGGACTGCTCACGGACCTCGATCACGTCGCCGACGGAGACGAGGTAGGAGGGGATATCTACGCGGCGGCCGTTGACAGTGAAGTGGCCGTGGGAAACGGCCTGACGCGCCTCGCGGCGGGTCATGACGAGGCCGAGACGGAAAACGACGTTGTCGAGTCTCCGTTCGATGGTCGTCAAGAGGTTTTCACCGGTGATGCCGGGCATCTTGGTGGCTTTTTCATAATAGCTGCGGAACTGCTTTTCCTGAATTCCGTAGATGAATTTGACTTTCTGCTTTTCGTTGAGCTGCATCGCGTATTCGCTCTGCTTCCTGCGCATCTGTCCCTTGGGGTTACGGATGGTGTTGCTCTTGGTCTTTGCGGTGTAACCCATGACGGCAGGAGAAATGTCAAGTGTTTTGCAGCGCTTGACAATAGGCTGCATGTTTCTGGCCATAGTTCGATCTCCTTCCTTTCGTTAGACGCGGCGGCGTTTCGGCGGACGGCAGCCGTTGTGGGGAATGGGCGTGACGTCCTTGATGAGTGTGACCTCGAGGCCGGCGGTCTGGAGGGCGCGGATAGCTGCTTCACGTCCCGAGCCGGGGCACTTGACGTAAACTTCGACGGTCTTGAGGCCGTGCTCCATGGCTGCCTTGGAGGCAGTCTCGGCAGCGGTCTGCGCCGCGAACGGAGTCGACTTCTTGCTGCCGCGGAAGCCCATGCCGCCGGCGGAAGCCCAGGAGATCGCGTTGCCGTTCATGTCGGTGATCGTGACCATGGTATTGTTAAAGGAGGAACTGATGTGAACGACTCCCTTTTCAATGTTCTTGCGCTCTCTGCGGCGCGTTCTGACTTTCTTCTTAGGTGCTGCCATTTACTATGTTCCCTCCCTTACTTTTTCTTTCCGGCGATCGTGCGCTTCGGACCCTTGCGGGTACGGGCGTTCGTCTTGCTTCTCTGACCGCGAACGGGCAGGCCGCGTCTGTGACGGGTGCCGCGATAGCTGCCGATCTCCATGAGACGCTTGATGTCAAGCGCCGTCTGGCGGCGGCGGTCGCCCTCGACCACGAAGTTCTGGTCGATGCACTCGCGAAGCTTCGTCTCGTCCTCTTCAGTCAGGTCCTTGACGCGGGTATCGGGGTTGATGCCGGTCTGCTCAAGAATTTTGGTTGCGCTGGTTCTGCCGATGCCGTAAACGTAGGTGAGAGCGATCTCAATACGTTTTTCCTTCGGCAGGTCTACTCCGGCGATACGTGCCATACTTTTTAATCATTCCTTTCGCATGATGCGGCGTTTTGCGGCCGCAATGTGTTTGTGCTTACAGAAATACGCGAATTTACTTCGCGTAACAGGTCCAGTTTTGAGCGCGGTCCGGCTGGACCGTGTCAGAAAAGGGCGACCTGCTTAGCCCTGTCTCTGCTTATGCTTCGGGTTTTCGCAAATGACCATAACCTTACCATGGCGCTTGATGACCTTGCACTTCTCGCACATGGGCTTTACGGACGGTCTAACTTTCATGATAAAACCTCCATTATTTGCTTCTCCAGGTGATCCTTCCGCGTGTCAGATCGTAGGGCGACATCTGGACCGTTACCTTGTCCCCCGGCAGGATGCGAATGAAATTCATACGCAGCTTTCCGGAAATGTGCGCCAAAATCGTGTGACCGTTTCCGATGTCCACCTGGAACATGGTGTTGGGCAGCGCCTCGACGACTGTGCCCTCCATTTCAATTACATCATCTTTTGACAAGCTGATTTTCCCTCCTCGGTCTTGGCGGCCTCGCTGCGAAATTGGGCGAGCTCTCTGCGGAGCTGACGGTCGGTCGCGTTTCCGCTGCCGATTGCCCTCGCAATCTCGTCCGATCCCGGTCTGCCTAAATTGATGTGCTTTGTGTTTTTGCGTTTAGGCCTGCTGAGCTTTCTGTTCTTTCCGTCTGCGACGAGAACGCTCTGTTCGTTCGCCTCAAGGACAACGAATGCCTCGCCTCTGTCGTGTCCGGCAAGAGAGATGACGATGTCGGCAGGACCCATCAGAGGTCCTCCGCCATTGTCAGGATCTCGGGCTCGCCGTCCGTAATTGCAATGGTGTTTTCGTAGTGGGCGGAGAGGCTGCCGTCGACCGTGACGACTGTCCAGTTGTTGTCGAGCACGCGGACCGCCTCGCCGCCCACGATGACCATGGGCTCGACTGCGATCGTCATACCCTTTACGAGCCGCGGCCCGTGACCGGGCGCGCCGTAATTCGGGACCTCCGGCGCCTCGTGCATCTCCTTGCCGATCCCGTGTCCGACGTATTCGCGGACGAGGGAATAGCCGAAGCTCTCCACATATTCCTGAATGGCATGGGAAATATCGGAGATGCGGTTGCCGGCTCTGGCGTACTTGATCCCTTCAAAGAAGCTCTGGCGGGTGACCTCGATCAGCCGCTTTGCCTCCTCAGAGATCTCGCCCGCTGCGAACGTGCCGCAGCAGTCGCCCTGCCAGCCGTTTTTGATGGCGCCGACGTCGATACTGACGATGTCGCCCTCGCGGATGAGGCGTTTACCGGGGATGCCGTGGATGACCTCGTCGTTCACGGAGATGCAGGCGCTTCCGGGAAAGCCGCCGTAACCGAGAAAGCTCGGCGTCGCGCCCCTGCTCTTGATGAACTTGAAGATCTCCTTGTTGATTTCCTGAGTCGTGATCCCGGGGGCGACGAGCTGCCGTCCGAGCGAGCGCGCCTCGGCAGTGATC
Organism: Bacillota bacterium; assembly: GCA_029777215.1. Classification (GTDB taxonomy): domain Bacteria; phylum Bacillota; class Clostridia; order Oscillospirales; family Oscillospiraceae; genus UBA2658. Next base: position 4,611 of record JAKOSQ010000193.1, on the reverse strand, counting down.
TTGCCGGCAACACGCATCTGCTCGATCTCCCGCGGGCTTTTGACCGTGATCAGATTACTCATAGGCCGAGGACCTTGAGGACTTCCGCCGTGGTCTGCTCGACAGTCGGCTGATTGTCGACCGTTTTGAGCTTGCCGCGCTTGGCGTAAAAGTCCTTGAGAGGCTCTGTCTCGCGGTGGTAGACTTCAAGTCTCTGCTTGACAGTTTCGGGTGCGTCGTCCTTGCGGATGGTGAGCTCGCCGCCGCAGGCGTCGCACTTCCCCTCGACCTTCGGGGGATTGGAGACGACATGGAAGGTCGCGCCGCAGGTTTTGCAGGTACGTCGGCCGGACATGCGCTCGATGATGGTCTCGTCCGCGATCTCAATGGAGAGCGCCGTGTCGACCTCGATGCCGCAGTCCTCAAGGGCCTGTGCCTGTGGGATGGTTCTCGGCATGCCGTCGAGAATCCAGCCGTTTTTGCAGTCGTCCTTCGCCAGCCGCTCCCGGACGATGCCAACAATGACATCGTCGGGAACGAGCTTTCCGTTATCGACATACTCCTTCGCCTGCAAACCAACGGGAGTTCCCTCCTTCATGGCTGCGCGCAGGATGTTACCGGTGGAGATGGTAGGGATATTGCACTTACGGCTGAGAATGTCGGCCTGCGTGCCTTTCCCCGCGCCGGGTGCGCCTAAAAGAATGAGCTTCATAATATCCCTCCGAATTGCTTATTCGAGGAAGCCCTTGTAGTTGCGCATGACCATTTGAGCTTCGAGCGCGCGGACCGTCTCCAGCGCGACGCCGATCACGATGATGACCGAGGTGCCGCCGAGGGCAAGACCGTAGCTGCGGGCCTCCGAGCTGAACATCGAAACGACGATCGGCGCTACCGCAACGATACCGAGGTAGATCGCGCCAAAGAGCGTGATCTTGTTGAGCGACTTCTGGATATACTCGCTCGTCGGCCGTCCGGGACGGAAGCCGGGGATGAACCCGCCGTTCTTCTTAAGGTTATTCGCGACCTCGACCGGGTTGAACTGGATCGTGGAGTAGAAATAAGAGAAGAAGATAATGAGCAGGAAATACATGATCGCGTAGGGTACCGTCGTGCTGTCGAAGATGTGTTTCATGACCCAGCTGTTGTTCCAGCTGGTCTTGAACGCGCAGACAGTTGCGGGCAGCATGGCGATGGACTGAGCGAAGATGATGGGGAGAACGCCGGACATGTTGACCTTCATCGGAAGGTGCGTGGACTGTCCGCCGTAGACCTTGCGTCCGACGACGCGCTTGGAGTACTGGATCGGAATCCTGCGCTCCGCGTCGGACACGAAGACGATGAGAACGATCATGGCGAGCGCGCCGAGGATCATGAGGATCGCGAGCGGAACTGCAATCGCGCCGCTCGTGACGCTGGTGATGAGGCGGTAAAGGTCGCTCGGCAGGCGGGCGACAATGCTCGCGAAGAGGATGATCGAAATGCCGTTGCCAACGCCGAATTCGGTGATCTGCTCGCCCATCCACATGATGAGAGCGGAGCCGGAGGTGAAGGTCAAGATGATGACGATCGCCTGCCAGACGCCGGTATCGGCGACGAGAAGGTTGTTGTTCTTGAGGAGCGCGAAGTAAGCATAGCCCTGCAGCAGGCCGATGATGACTGTTGCGTAACGGGTGATGCTCGCGAGCTTTTTCTGGCCCTCTTCGCCCTCGTCCTTCTGCATACGCTCAAGTGCCGGGATGGCGAGCGTCAGCAGCTGAATGATGATGGAAGCGTTGATATACGGCTGGATGGAAAGTGCAAAAATCGTCGCACGGGAGAACGAACCGCCTGACATTGTATTGATCAGGCCGAGCACAGTGCTGTTGACCTGTTCAAAATAGTTGGAAAGGGCATCGAGATTGACATAGGGAACAGGGATCGCGTCGCCCAGACGGTAAAGCAGTATGACGAAGAGCGTGAAAAGCATCTTTTTGCGCAGATCGTCGATTTTCCATGCGTCACGGATCGTTTTGAGCACTTAGACCACCTCCGCCTTCCCGCCTGCGGCTTCGATTTTTTCTTTCGCAGACTCGGAGAAAGCGGATGCCTGGACGGTGAGCTTCTTTTCAAGCTGACCGTTGCCAAGGATTTTGAGGCCGTATTCGCACTTGGAGAGTACGCCGTCTGCAAGCAGCTTTTCCGCCGTAATGACGTCGCCGTTCTCATAACGATTGAGTGCCGCTACATTGATCGCCGTGAGAGGCTTCGCAAAAATGTTGTTGAAGCCGCGCTTCGGAACACGGCGTGCCAGAGGCATCTGGCCGCCTTCGAAACCGACTCTGACGCCGCCGCCGCTGCGGGATTTCTGGCCCTTCTGGCCGCGGCCGGCGGTCTTGCCGTTGCCGGAGCCGTTGCCTCTGCCCTTGCGCTTGTAAACGTGGGTGGAGCCGGCTGCCGGGGAAAGTTCGTTGAGTTTCATGCCTGCGCCTCCTTATTCTTCCGTGACCTTAAGGAGATAACCGATCTGCGCTATCTTACCTTTGGTCTGGGGGTTGTCGGGCTGCACGGTCGTATTTCCGATCTTGTGAAGTCCGAGAGAGTTGGCAGTGGCGATATGCTTATCGAGTCTGCCATTCAAACTTTTCACAAGTTCGATCTTGAGATTTGCCATTGCTGTCCCCTCCTTATGCTTTAATTTCTTTTGCGGTCTTGCCCCTGTAAACGGCGACCTGTTCCGCGTTGCGGAGAGACTTCAGGCCTTCGAACGTGGCAGCGACCACGTTGTTGGGGTTGTTGGAACGCAGACATTTTGTACGGATGTCCTTGATGCCGGCTGCTTCGATGACGGCACGGACAGCGCCGCCGGCGATGACGCCGGTACCGGGTGCTGCGGGTTTCATCAGAACGCGGCCTGCGCCGAATGCGCCGATCACCTCGTGGGGGATCGTGTTATCGGTGATGGTGATGGTGACGAGGTTCTTCTTCGCGTCTTCAATTCCCTTGCGGATCGCTTCGGAAACTTCGCCGGCCTTGCCGAGGCCATAGCCCACGCGGCCCTTGCCGTCGCCGACAACGATCAGCGCGGAAAACTTCATGACACGGCCGCCCTTGACGGTCTTGGAAACACGGTTGAGGGAAACGACCTTCTCGATGAACTCGGACTGTTCTTCTTCTCTGCCGCGTCTGTTGTCTCTGTTATTGCTGTAAGGCATGTTTTTGTTTCCTCCTCCCGTTAAAAGTTCAGACCGCCCTCGCGGGCTCCGTCTGCAAGTGCCTTGATGCGGCCATGATAAAGGTAGCCGCCTCTGTCGAAGCATACGTTCTCGATGCCCTTAAGCTTTGCGCGCTCGGCAATGAGCTTGCCGACCTTTGCGGCTGCTTCGCAGTTGGAGCCGAGGCCCTCGCACTCCTTCTCGTTGGAAGAAGCGGCTGCGAGCGTGACGCCGTTGACGTCGTCGATGATCTGGACATAGATGTGGGCGTTGCTTCTGAAAACATCCAGTCTCGGAATCTCGGGCGTGCCGGAGATCTTTCCGCGAACTCTCTTATGGCGCTTGATGCGCTGCGATCTTGTATCAGGTCTGTTAACCATTTCGACACACCTCCTTTATTTCTTAGCTCCGGTTTTGCCCTCTTTGTGGCGAACCACTTCGTTGGCATACCGGATGCCCTTGCCCTTGTAAGGCTCGGGCGGTCTCTTCATACGCACTTCAGCCGCGAACTGACCGACCTTCTGCTTGTCGATGCCGTTGATGATGATCGTGTTCGGGTTCGGGACGTCAATCGTGATGTCCTTGGTGTCCTCAACGGTGACCTGATGGCTGTAGCCGATGTTCATGACGAGCTTCGTACCTTCCTTGGCGACACGATAGCCGACGCCCTGGACGGAGAGCTCCTTCTTGTAGCCATTGACGACGCCCTCGACCATGTTGTTGACGAGGCTGCGGGTCAGACCATGCAGAGAACGGCTCTGCTTTGTGTCGTCCGGACGGGCGACAGTCAGAACGCCGTCTTTGACTTCGAGCTTCATGGACGGAACGAGGTCGCGCTCGAGCGTGCCCTTCGGTCCCTTCACGGTGATGTGATTGTTGTCATCGATCTCGACCTCCACTCCCGTGGGAATGGTAATGGGTTCTCTACCTATTCTTGACATTTCAGTTTCTCCCCCTTACCATACAAACGCGAGGACTTCACCGCCGACATTCGCTTTGCGAGCGGACTTGTCGGTCATGACGCCCTTGGAAGTGGAAATGATTGCGATACCCAGTCCCTTGAGGACATAGGGGATCTCGTCCGCGCCGGCGTAAACACGCAGGCCGGGCTTGGAAACGCGGCGAAGACCCTGGATGGCCTTTTCCTTGCCGGGGAGATACTTGAGCGTGATACGGATAACGCCCTGGCCGCCGTCCTCGATGAGCTGATAGTTCTTGATGTAGCCCTCATCGAGAAGGATGTTTGCAATGGACTTCTTCATGTTGGAGGCGGGAACATCGACAGTCTCGTGTTTCGCGCTTCCGGCGTTGCGGATTCTGGTGAGCATATCCGCAATAGGATCAGTGATCTGCATACTTGAATTTTCCTCCTTATTAGAGTTACAGCCCTGCGGCTGTGAAACGGCGAGGTTCCTAACCTATACTTGATAGGCTCAGGCCT
>JAKOSQ010000192.1 GCA_029777215.1 Bacillota bacterium | reverse complement strand
GTCGACGGACGACGAAATCCTCCTCTTCATCCGCGAGCAGGCTCAGATCGCCATTGACACTGCGGACGTGATCGTTTTGGTCACGGAGCTCGGTACCGGTGTCACCGCCGCCGACCGCGACGTTGCGCGGATGCTCTTAAAGTCCAGAAAGCCCGTCGTCCTCGCCGTCAACAAGTGCGACAAGACCGGCGTGCCGGACTCCGGCTTTTATGAATTCTATTCGCTCGGTCTCGGCGATCCGATCGCCGTCTCCGCCGTCCACGGCCACGGCACCGGCGACATGCTCGACGCCTGCGTCGAAGCCTTCCCGGAAACGACGGGCGAGGACGAGGAGGACGACCGCATCAGAGTCGCCGTCATCGGCAAGCCGAACGTCGGCAAGTCCTCGCTCGTGAACCTCATCCTGGGCGAGAAGCGCTGCATCGTCTCGAACATTGCGGGCACGACGCGCGACGCCATCGACAGCCGCTTCGACAACGACTACGGCAAGTACGTCTTCATCGACACCGCCGGCATCCGCCGCAAGTCGAAGGTGGACGACCGCATCGAAAAATTCTCCGTCATGCGCGCCCAGCTCGCGATTGAGCGCGCGGACGTCTGCCTCATCATGCTCGACGCGCGTGAGGGCGTCACGGAACAGGACACCAAAATCGCGGGTCTCGCGCACGAGGCCGGCAAGGCGAGCATCGTCATCGTCAACAAGTGGGACCTCATCGAAAAGGACGACAAGACGATGGACAAGCTCCGCAAACGCATCGAGGGCGACCTGTCGTTTATGTCCTACGCGCCGATCCTGTTCATCTCGGCGGTCACGGGCCAGCGCGTCGACCGCATCTTTGAGCTTGTCAACTACGTCAACGACCAAAGCGCCATGCGCATCACGACCGGCATGCTCAACAACGTCCTTGCGGACGCGCAGGCACGCGTCCAGCCGCCCACGGACAAGGGCAAGCGCCTCAAGATTTACTATATGACCCAGACGGGCGTGCGTCCGCCGAACTTCGTTATTTTCTGCAACAACCGCGAGCTCTTCCACTTTTCCTATCAGCGCTATCTGGAAAACCAGATCAGAAGTGTTTTTGGATTGGAGGGAACGCCCATCCGCCTCGTGATCAGGCAAAAGGGCGAAACGGAATGATGTCTGACCAGACCTTATTCATTGCGATCACGATTGTGATCGGCTATCTGCTCGGCAGCTTTAATGGGGCGATCATCGCCTCAAAGAACGTCTTCAAAAAGGACATCCGCAGCTTCGGCAGCGGCAACGCGGGACTCACAAACTTCCACCGCACCTTCGGGACACGCGGCCTGCTCATCGTCATCGCGGTGGACGTCCTCAAGACCGTCGCGGCCACGCTCATTGGCAAGGCGCTCGCCGGTCCGGGGGGCTACGACGTCTCGGTCGGCTGCATGCTCGCGGGCTTCGGCGTCTGCCTCGGTCACGTCTACCCGATCTACTACAGCTTTAAGGGCGGCAAGGGCATCCTCGCCGGCGGCACGCTCGCCTGGATGATCGACTGGCGCGTCGGCGTGTGCGCATGGGGCATTTTCCTCATCCTCGTCGTCTTCACGCAGTACGTCTCCCTCGGCTCGCTCGCCGCGGCGGCCATGCTCGCGGCAGCGGTCTGCATCTTCATTCCCGCTCCGGCGGCCAAGATTCTCGCGCTTCTCTCTGCCGCGATCATTATTTTCGCCCACCGCGAAAATATCAAGCGCCTCAAAAACGGCACGGAGTCGAAGCTCTCCTTCGGCGGCAAGTCGAAAACCGATCTCTAAAGCTCAGTCAAAGCCGCACACGGGCCGCGCGCATCCGCGCGGCCCGTTTTTCATCCCGATCTCAGAAAGTCTGGTGTGTCTACGTGGAGTCAACAAAAAAGAAAAGTCCGCTCGAGCGTGCGCCCGTCGTGACGCTCACGGCGCTGCTGTGCTGCTTTCTCTGGGGCAGCGCCTTTCCCGGCATCAAGACAGGCTACAGCCTGCTTGCGATCGCTTCCGACGACAGCGGCGCGCAGCTGCTGTTTGCGGGCGTGCGCTTCATGCTCGCGGGCGTGCTCGTCGTGCTCCTCGGCTCTCTGCGCGCGCGCCGTTTCCTCGCGCTGCGAAAAAGCGCCGTGCCGCGCGCCCTTGTTCTTGCAGCGACGCAGACGGTCGGGCAGTACATCTTTTTCTACATCGGTCTTGCGCACGCGAGCGGTGTGCGCTGCTCCATCGTCGGCGCGTCGGAGTCCTTTCTCTGCATTCTGCTCGCCGCCGTGCTGTTCCGGCGCGAGGCCCTCACGGGGCGCAAGCTCCTCGGCTGCGCGCTCGGCTTTGCGGGCGTCGTGCTCGTGAACGTCTGGGGACACGCGGGCAATCTCGCGGACGGGGTGAGCTTTCTCGGCGAGGGCTTCATTTTTCTCTCCTGCATCTCGGCGGCGCTCGCAGTCGTCTTCATCCGCGAGTTCGGGCGCTTTGAGGACCCGGTCGCGCTCAGCGGCTGGCAGTTTTTCATCGGCGGGGCGGTCCTCGCCGCCGTGGGCGCGGTCATGGGCGGACGCGTTTCCTTCGCCGCAAGCCCTGCGGGCACGGGCCTGCTCTTCTATCTTGCCCTCGTCTCCTGCACGGCCTACACGCTCTGGAGCCTGCTTTTGCAGGTCAACCCCGTCTCGCGCATCGCGATCTACGGCTTCATGACGCCGGTGTTTGGCGTCGTGCTCTCCGGCCTCCTGCTCGGCGAGGGTGCGCAGGCGTTTTCGCCCGTGAGCCTGCTGGCACTCATACTCGTGAGTGCGGGAATTATCATCGTCAACAGAGACGCCCCGGAAAAAGCGCAATAGGAAAAGCGCCTGACGGCAGACGTCAGGCGCTTTTCTTATAGGGTTGCGGCGAGGCCGCCCGGCAGGACCTCGGGCGCGTGCTTCAAAACAAAGTCCGCGAAGCGGCGGGCGGCGAGCGGCAGCGTGTCCCACTCGCGCCACGCGAGCGCCACCGTGCGCTCCAGCGGCTCCGAGACCGGCCGCAGGGCCAGTCCCTCGGAAAAGCCCGAGACGACAAGCCGGAACAAAATTGACACGCCCAGCCCCTGCCGCACCATCGCGAGAATGCTGTAGTCGTCATAGACCTTGTAGGCGAGGCGAGGCGTCAGCCCCGCGCGCGCGAAGGCCTCGAGCGGCAGCGAATATTCGCCCTCGTCGAGCAGAATGAACGGCTCCGCCGCAAGCTCCGCGAGCGAAACGCACTTTTGCGCCGCGAGCGGGTGCTCCGGCGGCAGCACAGCCGCCATTTTGTCGCGGTAGAGGGGCCGGCAGCACAGGCCCTCCGCCGCAGGAACGCCCAGAAAGCCAAGGTCGATCCCGCCCTCGCGCAGCCAGCGGGAGATTCCCGTGTACTCGCCCTGCAGCAGCTCGAACTGCACGCCGGGGTACAGCGCCTTGAAGCGATGCATCAGCGGCGGCAGCAGGTTGCGGCTCACGCTCGTGAAGGTGCCGATGCGGATGACACTCTTTTCGAGTCCCAGCATCTCCTGCCGCTTGCGGGCAAGCGCCTCGTCGGCGGCGCAGATCGCACGGAAATACGGGAGATAGGCTGTGCCGTCCGCCGTGAGCGACACGCCGCCCTTCCCACGCGAGAGCAGTGCCGTCGAAAGCTCCTCCTCGAGCGCGCGGACGGTCTGGGAAACGGCGCTCTGCGAGTAGCCG
>JAKOSQ010000191.1 GCA_029777215.1 Bacillota bacterium | reverse complement strand
GTTTCGAAGAAAAACGGCAAAGCGCAGTTCATCCATCAGGTCGGCGCGCCGCGCATCTGCAACGACGACACGATCGAATACTTCAAGACCGAGATGCAGGAGATGGCCGAGGCCGTCGGCAAGTTCTCCGGTCACCCCGTCACCGACGAAGGCCTCAAGGCCGCCGTCGCGAAGACGAACGAGGTCCGCGCGCTCGTGGCAAGACTCAACGAGCTGCGCGGCGACGCGAAGGTCTCCGGCACCGAAGCGCTCACCGTCATGCTCGCCGCCTGCGACATGACCGCCGACGAGTACATCGCCGCCATGAAGGAATACCTCGCCGACGCCGAAAAACGCGAGCCCATCGAGGCGCGCGCACGCCTCATGATGATCGGCTCCGCGCTCGACAACCCGGAGTACGTCAAGGTCATCGAAGACAAGGGCGGCCTCGTCGTCGCCGATGCGCTGTGCTTCGGCACCCGCGCCTTCCACGACCAGATCGAGCTCGACGACAAAGACATCATGGGCTCTCTCGCCCGCTACTATCTCGAACGCAACACCTGCCCGCGCATGCTCGACAACCGTCCGGCAATCCACGACGAGATCAAAAACGCCTGCGAAAAGTTCAAGGTGCAGGGCGTGATTTACGAAAAGATGCAGAACTGCGAATGCTGGGGCGGCGAAGCCTTCTACCTTGAGCCGCTGCTCAAGGACTCCGGTTTCCCGATGCTGCAGGTCGAGCGCGAGGAGCAGATGGCAAACGCCGGGCAGCTCGCGATCCGCGCCGAAGCTTTCATCGAAATGCTCGAGCAATAAGGGAGGATTTGAAAAATGGCTGAAACGAAACAGAATTTTGACCCGACAAAGCCGGTCAATCTTGTCGATCTCACCTGCGAACAGGTAGACAGCATCTACCAGCACATGCTCTCCAAAAACATGCCGGAGATCATGTGGACGGTCGACATCCAGAAGTTCAACTGGGAGGAAGTCCGCGACGCACACAAAAACGGCCAGAAGCTCGTCGGCTTCGGCGGCCCGGTCCCCGTGACCATCATCCGCGCGTTCGACTGCGTGCCTTTCTTCTTCGATACCATCCCGACCCGTATCGCTTCGATGGAAGACCTCTGCTCCCGCTACATCGACGAGACCGAGAAGTACGCTCCGACCAGCATGTGCGCTATCGACAAGGCCCAACTCGGCGTCGCGATTAAACACGAGTTCGGCGTGCCAGTGGATGCCTTCGTCCACGCGACCGTCCCCTGCGACTCGTCCCGTATCGCCTACCCGATCATGGAGCGGCTTTACGACTGCCCGACCTTCACCTTCGACTGCCCGTTCCGCCACGACGCCAAGGGTTTCCAGTATGTCGCAGACCAGATTCAGAAGTTTGTCGGCTGGATGGAAGAGTTCACCGGTCTCAAGTGGGACGCCGCCCGCTACGAAAAGTTCAAGGACATCTGCGAAAAGTCGAACCGCGCCTACGCGGCGCTGATCGCGCTCGCAGACCTCCGCAAGAAGACCCCCTGTGTTCTCCCGGGCCGTATGCTCGTCCTAAACGAGATCATCGGGCCGCTCGCCGGCACCGAGGCCGTCGCAACGATGCTCGAGACCGAGCTTGAGATGGGCAACATGCTCATCGACATGGGCATGACCGCCACCCGCTGCCCGGAGGAAAAATACCGCGTCTGCCTCATGCAGAACATGCTCTGGTCGAACACCGGCATTATGGACTGGATGGAAAAGACCTATGGCGCAATCACCGTTATGGACGGCTTCGGCTATCAGGACGGCATCATCATGGACGATCTCAACGACTGGGAAAAGATCAAGCGCCAGACCGCCGAAATGATGCTCCGCGCCCCGATGATCCACGGCGCGACCGGTCCGACCGAGTACTGGCTCGAGGTCATCGACAAGATGTATGCCGACTACGGTGTCAACGTCTCGATCTTCATGGGCCACGTTGGCTGCAAGCACACCTGGGCCTCCGGCAAGATCGTCACCGACTACATCCAGGAAAAGTTCGGCATCCCGACGCTCTATGTCGACGTCGACGCAATCGACCCGCGCTACAAGTCCAACGATGAGCTGCGCGCGCAGATCAGCGAGTACATGGAATCCGTTGTTGGGGCAACGAACCTCCGCAAGTAATGATCAATGTATCTTAACCGCATCCGGCGCTGCAGCATACCGATGGTTTTGTGTTTTTTCCCATCGGCACGCCGGACATGACCAGCGGTTCAGATAAGCTCCGTCCGCCAATGTCTCCTCCGTGCGGAACTGTGCGGAATCTTCTCGCCTCGCAGTTCGTTTGGCGCGCTCGACTCACGCGCGCCGAATGTCGGGGCACTCTCCTTTTGCAGCGGTGTGATTTTTGGGATTGGTTCATACCGCGCCATCCAATACTCCTTTTAGAAAAGGCCGCCGGCCGGTTTTGACACCGACCTGCGGTCTTTTCGTATCTTTTTCACCCGCGGCTCTCATTTCGCCGCCGGCTCGTCTCTTTCCGCTTCTCGGTTAAGCAAAACGAGAAGCTCCAGCATACTGCGGAACGGGCGGTCCACGCCGTCCCCTTTGAGGACATCGTCTGCGCCGGACAGATGGCGCATGAACTTGCCTGCCTCAACTTGCTCACCGCGCCCCTCCCCAAAAAGCGCGGCCGCAGCTACTGCGAAAACGAGGCGGTCAGCGCGATCGTTTCGCACTACGCCGTGCAGGCCGAGGTAAAGGCCATTCGCCAGTATTTTCTTGCACCGCGGCGCGGCAGGGTTTAATATAGAAAAGGAAAGAATACATTGTCTTTGACGGGAAAGGACGCAGATTTATGGCAAAGCTCAACATTTTAAAGCTCAAGTCCGCAAAATCACAGTTTGAGACCTTCAAGAAGGAGCACCCGGAGCTGATCGCCTTTGGCGGCGAGGTCTGGGACGGTGCCATTCAAAACGGCACGAAGTTCGCCGTCCGCGCGCAGCGGCCGGACGGAAAAGTCTACGACACCGAATTCACCCTTACGCAGTTCGACGCGGATTTTTTCAAGGGCCTTGCAAAATAAGAAAACGGGACCGGCTTACGCCAGTCCCGTTTTCTTTCCACACAAAAAATGCGGACGTCAGAGACGTCCGCATTTTTTAAGTATCTGCGTTCAGTCGATCATTCGGCAGTCATGAGCGCGACAAGCGCGTTTTTGTACTTGAAGATCGAAACCACGAACAGGAGTGCGAACAGGCACTCCGCGATCATCGCGGTCATCTGAACCTGGAATGCGGAATAACCGTTCATTGCGCCATAGACATTAGCCGCAATTGCAACAACGAGAGCGAGGATGCCGAGGATAACGCCACCCTTGATCTTGCCGATGCTGGGGGCCTTGGCAGCGCCGAGGCCGAGGATAGAAGCAATAATTCCAAACAGAGCAACGAGGAGAAGCATGCCATACTGATAGACGCGAGCCATGAGCTCCTTGGTGGTCTTTGCAGTCTGTTCGTCAACAACAGCTCTGCCGGCTGCGATCGCATCCATGCCGGAGTCGATCTTCGCCTTGACGTCGGCGTTTTCTTCGAGCTTTGCTACGCCTGCGTCGACCTGAGCCTGGCCGTCTTCAAACTGCTGGAGCTGAGCTTTGCCGTCAGCAAGCTGCTTGGAAGCGGCGTCGAGCTTGGCCTTGCCTTCCGTGAGCTGTGTAGCAGCAGCTTCGAGCTTAGCCTTGCCCTGCTCGTACTGAGCGAGCTGAGACTTGCCGTCTGCAAGCTGCTTGGCAGCTGCGTCGAGCTTGGCCTTGCCGGCTGCGAGCTGCTGCTCGCCTGCGGCGATGGTCTTTGCGGCGGCGTCAAGCTGTGTCTTGGCGGCGTCGAGCTGCGGCTTGCTGGCAGCGAGCTTGGCCTTACCGGCTTCGTAGGTGGCCTTGTTGGCTGCGAGCTGAGCCTTGCCTGCTTCGTAAGCAGCCTTTTTCTCAGTAAGCGTTGCCACGCCGGCTTCGTACTTGTCGAGATCAGCCTTGCCTGCGTCGAGCTTTGCTTTCGCGGCGTCAAGCGTTGCCTTGCCGTCATCGAGCTGCTTCTGGAAGGAAGCCTTCGTTGCGTCGTCGAGCATACCGGCAGCAACTGCCTGGTTGAACTGGGCAAGCTTGGCGTTGTAGTCATCAAGACCGGCCTGATACTGCTTCATGCCGGCTTCGTATGCGGCTTTGCCCGTCTCATAGTCGGCCTTTTTGGACTCGACCAGAGCCTGTGCATCCTCATATTCCTTGACCTGAGCCATACCAGCTTCGTAAGCAGCAATCTGCTTTTCGCCAGCCTGATACTGTGCGAGACCCGCCTGATACTGGGCAAGACCTGCCGCATACTGCTTCTTGCCGTCCGCGAGCTTGGCGGCGCTGGCATTGTATGTAGCGAGACCGGCATCATATTCCTTCTGGCCCGCTGCAAGTTTTGTCTTGCCTTCGTTGTAAGCCGTGGTCTTGGCGGCGAGCTGAGCCGCGCCGGCGTCGTACTGTGCCTGACCGTCCGCGAGGGTCTTCTGGCCCGCTTCGTACTGTGCCTGACCGTCCTCGTACGCTTTCTTACCTGCTTCGTAATCAGAGCGCTTGGATTCGAGCGTGTTCATGCCGTCTTCAAGCTTCTGAATGTCCGCGAGTGTCTGTGCCTTTTCTGCTTCTTTTGCGGTCTTTGTGTCGTTGACGTCCTGAAGGCCCGTCACTCCCGCATAAACCGAAAACAGGCACGCGAGTACCAATAAGATACTGCAAACCTTTAGCATTTTCTGCCCCTTCATCATTTACCTCCCAAATAAATTTTTGTAGCGGGGAATGCTTGCTTCAATTCGTTAACCACATGTTAACGTTTCACAGTATATTATAGTCCTGCAACAATCGCAAGATATTGATTAAACATTTTTGTCCAAGTGTCTATTTTTTGGACGTTTCCACAAATTAGAGTCATGCAATTTTGCTTAAATTACATGTGCCATCCTTTTTGTTCACATGGGCAGAACGCAGTTGATTTGCAGTGGGAAACGGTATATAATTTTCATATCACTTGATAGGAGCAATGTTATGACTATTGACAACATCCGCTACGACGATCACGCTCAGAAGCTTTACATTCTCGATCAGACGCTTCTTCCGAACGAAGAAAAGGAGATCGAGCTTGCGACCGCCGAAGACATGTACGACGCGATCAAAAAGCTGAAGGTCCGCGGCGCGCCGGCGATCGGCATCTGCGCCGCCTACTGCATCTATATTCTCTCGCTGCAGATCAAGACGCAGGACAGCGCAGCTTTCTGCGACGAGCTTGAAAAGCAGGCCGCCTACCTCAACTCCTCCCGCCCGACGGCCGTCAACCTCAGCTGGGCGCTCGGACGCATGTGCAACAAGGCCCGCCGCTTTGAGGACCGGGACATTGATTACATCCGCAATCAGCTCATCTTCGAGGCCCGCGCGATCCACGGCGGCGACATCGAGATGTGCCACCGCATCTCCGAGCTCGGTCTGAGTCTCGTCAAGGACGGCGACGGCATCCTCACCCACTGCAACGCCGGCCCCCTCGCGACCTCGCGCTACGGCACGGCCCTCGGCCCCATCCTCCTCGGCACCGAAAAGGGCATGAAGTTCCACGTCTATTCGGACGAGACACGCCCGCTGCTGCAGGGCGCGCGGCTGACGACCTACGAGCTTTACAATGCCGGCGTCGACGTGACCCTCATCTGCGACAACATGGCGAACACCGTCATGAAAAACGGCTGGATTCAGGCGGTCTTTGTGGGCTGCGACCGCGTTGCCGCCAACGGCGACACCGCCAACAAGATCGGCACCTGCGGCGTCGCGGTTCTCGCCAAGCACTACGGCATCCCGTTTTACGTCCTCGGTCCGACCTCGACCATCGATATGAACTGCCCGACCGGCGACGACATAAAGATCGAGCAGCGCGACCCGGACGAGATCAAGACCATGTTCTATGAAAAGCCGATGGCTCTGCCCGGCGTCAAGTGCTTCAACCCTGCCTTCGACGTCACGGACCACGAGCTCATCACCGGCATCGTCACCCAGAAGGGCATCTGCCGTCCTCCCTATACGGAGTCCCTGGCTGCCCTCTTTAAATAAGGGATAAGGAGAAATACAAATGATCGTACCTTCTGCCTGCAACGAGGCAAACAAAGGCGACATCGCCAAGGCCGTGCTCATGCCCGGCGACCCGCTGCGCGCAAAATATGTCGCGGAGCATTATTTAGAGAACCCGGTGTGCTTCAACACCGTCCGCGGCATGCTCGGCTATACCGGCACTTACAAGGGCAAGAAAATTTCCGTCATGGGCCACGGCATGGGTGTGCCGTCCATCGGCCTGTATGCCTACGAGCTCTACAGCTTCTTCGATGTGGACAGCATCATCCGCATCGGCTCCGCCGGCGGCGTCGGCGAGGATGTGAAGCTCCGCGACGTCGTCATCGCGATGGGCGCTTCGACAAACTCCAACTTCGCCGCGCAGTATGAGTTCCCCGGCTACCTCTGCCCCACCGCGGACTACGGCCTCCTGCGCGACGCCGTCGACGAAGCCAACCGCATCGGCGCGCACCCCTTCGTCGGTCAGGTCATGACCGCCGACCAGTTCTACAACGCCAACTCCAAGGCGGGCGAAAAATACCGCGAGTTCGGCATCGCCGCCGTCGAAATGGAGACAGCCGGCCTCTACTACACGGCGCTCAAGTGCCACAAGAAGGCGCTCGCCATCCTCACGATTTCGGACCACATCTTCACCGGCGAGGCCCTCTCCGCGGAGGATCGACAGAACAGCTTCACCGAAATGATGGAGATCGCTTTGGAGACAGCTTGGAAATCTATTGATTAACGAAACAGCAGCATCCGCCGCTCTCCCGCATCGGAGGGCGGCGGCTTTGTGCTTTTTGCCAGAAAAACTGTTTCTATTTTTTGCTTTTGCTATTTAAATAC
>JAKOSQ010000024.1 GCA_029777215.1 Bacillota bacterium | reverse complement strand
GCTCTGCCCGATCGAGGAGAAGGGGATGAGCCGAAAGCGCGGACGCAGGGCTTCAAAATAGGGCAGCGCCTCCATGAAGACCGCCGGGCTTTCGTTGAGCGCGTCCGTAAGGACGCCCGGCAGCAGTTTTTCCGCCTCGCTGCGCCCCAGGACCATGACCGGCAGACCGCTGATCGGGTCGAAGAGCTCGTTTCCGGTGTCGGACAGCGCGGTGAATTCCACGAGCCTCCCGCAGAAGGACAGCTCGATGCGGTGCGTTTCGCGCAGGGCACGGCGGCCGAAACGTTGAAAATAGAAGGTCAGCGCACAGTAGCAGGCGGCAAAGGAGAGCGTCAGCACCCGCATGGAGGCCTCCCCGAAGAGCCCGTCGTCTGGCTCCGCGCCCGCGAGCAGCGATGCTGCGCAGACAGCGCCGCCAAACGCGGCAGAGACGAGGAGGAAGACGATATAGGGCTTAACGATCCCGTTTTGCGTGCCGAAGGCCAGCATGGTCATCAGCAGCCCCAGCCCGAGCTTTGCGCAGGGGGTGCCCAGAACGGGTCGGCAGACGGGCCATAGGAGCGCCGCGGCGTAAAGCGCGCCGAGCGCGGCCGCGAGCAGGATGCGCCGGCGGCGCAGCGGCAGCGCGCAGAGCTTTGCCGCCGCGAGCAGGATGAAGTAGTCGATGAGCAGATTGAGGACGAACATGTCGTCGGCATAGACGGTTTTCATGTGCCTATCCTACAGCCTGACCACAGAAAAAACGGACGCATCCTGTCACCGGGCAAGAAAAAAGCCGTCCGGCAAGCCGGACGGCTTTTGGTGCGAAAACCGCACAGATCAGATGCTCCAGACATTTTTCGCGTATTCCGCGACGGCGCGGTCGGCGGCGAAGCCGCCGCTGCGGGAAATGTTGCGGAGCGAAATTGCGGCGCGTTTGTCCTGATTGGACAAAATTGCGTATAATTTGTCGTGAGCGGCGACATAGCTGTCAAAATCAGCGAGAACCATATACGGGTCGCCGCCATAGACGAGGCCGGAGACGAGGCTCAAGAAGTTCTCGCCGTTTTTGAAGCCTGCGCTGAAACGGTTGAGGACGCGGCGGATGCGCGGATCGTTCTCATAGAGCTGCGCCGGGTCGTAGCCCGCGCGGTTCTTTTCGGCGATCTCCTCGGCGCGCAGACCGAAGATTGCCATGTTCTCGTCGCCAAGGCGTTCATGCATTTCGACGTTCGCGCCGTCGAGCGTGCCGATCGTGATCGCACCGTTCATCATGAGCTTCATGTTGCCGGTGCCGCTGGCCTCCTTGCCGGCAGTGGAGATCTGCTCGGAGACCTGCGCGGCGGGCATGAGCTTTTCAGCGACGGTCACGCGGTAGTTTTCGATGAAGACGACCTGCAGCTTGCCCTTGCAGAGCGGATCGTTGTTGACATCATCCGCGAGAGAGCACAGGAGCGTGATGATCTGCTTGGCGGTTTTGTAGCTGCTCGCGGCTTTCGCGCCGAAGAGGAAGGTGCGCGGCAAAAACGGCGCGGAGGGGTCGTCGTGGATGCGCTGCTGCAGATCGGTGATGAGCATGGCGCACAGGAGCTGGCGCTTGTATTCGTGCAGGCGTTTGACCTGTACGTCAAAGATGGCGTCGGTGTTGAGAGGAATGCCGCCCTGGCGCTGATACCAGTCCGCAAAGCGCTGCTTGTTGCGGTGCTTGATGGCCTCGAGCTCCGCGAGGACGGCACAGTCGTCCGCATAGGCTTCGAGCTCGGCGAGCTTTTCGGGCTTTGTGAGGAATTCGTCGCTGCCGAGGAGCCGCTTGATGAGCGCCGCGAGCTCCGGGTTCACCTGCGCGAGCCAGCGGCGGTGGTCGATGCCGTTCGTGACATTCACGAATTTTTCGGGTTCAATCGCATAGACGTCGCGGAAGAAGTCGTGCTTGAGGATCTCGGTGTGCATCGCGGAGACGCCGTTGACGCGGCAGCAGGTCGCGAGGCAGACGTTCGCCATGTGGATCTTGCCGTCGCGCACGACGAGGGCGCGCAAAACGGCGCTCGGGTCGTTCGGGAAGCTCTGCTCCAGACGGGCGCGCCAGCGCGCGTCGATCTCGCGGATGATGTGCCAGATGCGGGGCATCTGCTGTTCGATGAGGTCGACCGGCCAGCACTCGAGCGCTTCGGCCATGACCGTGTGGTTTGTGTAGCACACGCACTTGGAGACGATGGCCGTGGCCTCATCCCAGCCCATGCCCTCCTCGTCCATGAAAATGCGCATGAGCTCCGGGACGAGCATGGTCGGGTGGGTGTCGTTGATCTGGAAGACGTGGCAGGCGGCGAAGTTCGCGAGTGTGCCGTATTTCTGCTTGTGCTTGCGAACGATGCTCTGCGCCGTCGCGGAGACGAAGAAATACTGCTGGCGGACGCGGAGCATCTTGCCCTGCAGGGTGTCGTCCGCAGGGTAGAGGACCTTCGTGATGACCTCAGCCAGCGTCCGCTCCTCCATCGATTTGACGTATTCGCCGCCGGAGAAGAGCTTCATGTCGAGCGAGCGCGGCGAGCGCGCGTCCCAAAGACGCAGGACGTTGACGCGGTCGGACTGGTAGCCCGTGATGAGCATGTCGCGCGGGACGGCAAGGACCGGCGTGAAGTCTCGGACGACGGCCTGACACTTGCCGGAGAAGTCCCAGTTTTCCTCGACGCGGCCGCCGAAACGGACTTCGACCGCGTCGTCATAGCAGGGGACGAGCCAGGAGTCCGCCGAGGAGGTCCACTTGTCCGCAAGCTCGGTTTGGCGGCAGTTTTCGATCTTCTGCCGGAACATGCCGAGCTCGTAGCACAGGGAATAGCCGGTCGCCGGGATGCCGAGGGTCGCGAGCGAGTCCATGTAGCAGGCGGCGAGTCGGCCGAGGCCGCCGTTGCCGAGGCCCGCGTCCGGTTCCGCCTCAAAAATCTCCGCCGGCTCGAAGCCAAGCTCCGCGATCGCGCCGCTCAGTGCGTCGAGCATGCCGAGATTGAAGGCGTTTTTTTCGAGCGATCGGCCCATGAGAAATTCCATGGAGAGGTAATGCACCTCGCGCTGGTCAACGCTCTTGTCGCAGCGGACGAGTTGACGGGAAGCAATCTCGCGCAGCAGCATCGCGCTCGCGCAGAAGACTTCGCGTTCGCTCGC
>JAKOSQ010000190.1 GCA_029777215.1 Bacillota bacterium | reverse complement strand
CTGATTGCTTTCGTGCTCAACGTGCCGATGGGCAAGGTCGACGGCTGGCTGCACCGCCTCACGCGAAAGGCCAGACGGCAGCCCTCCCCGGCGGCGCTGCAGGTCGTGAGCCTTATTTTGACGCTGGCGCTGGTCATCGGCATCTTTGTCCTGCTCGCCTTCGCCGCGATCCCCCCGCTGGTGTCCTCGGTCACGGAGGCTGCGACCACCATTCAGACCAATATCCCGAACTGGCAGCAGAAGCTGCAGGATCTCGGCATCGACGCCGAGTGGATCGACTCGGCCTACAACGCCCTGCGCAACAAGCTCCAGAGCTCCGCGCTCTCCGGCGGCGTGGAGGGCATCGTGAACACCGCCTTCAGCCAGATCTCCACCGCGCTCGGAAAGCTCTTCACCGGGCTCATCGCCTTCATCATCTCGATCTACCTGCTCGTCGGCAAAAAGGAAGTTTCCGCCCACAGCTGCGCGCTCACGCGCGCCTGTCTGCCGGACCGCGCCGCGCGCCGCGCGGCCCGCTTCTGGCAAATGCTCAGCAGCACCTATGCCGATTTCTTCAGCGGCCAGTGCGTCGAGGCCATCATTCTCGGCTTTCTGATGTTCACGACCTTTTCGATCATGCGCCTGCCGTACGCCGGACTCGTCGCGGTGCTCACGGCGGTGTCCTCCTTCATCCCCTACGTCGGCAGCTTTCTCGCCTGCGCCGTGGGCGCGCTGCTGATTTTGATGATCAACCCCATGCAGGCGCTCATTTCCATCATCACCTACTCGGTCACGCAGTTTTGCGAAAACCAGTTCATCTATCCCCACGTCGTCGGCCGGGCCGTTGGCCTGCCCGCGCTGTGGACACTGGTCGCGGTCCTCATCGGCGGCACGCTCGGCGGCATCCTCGGCATGATCTTCTGCATTCCGCTCACCTCGGTGTTCTATACGCTCATCGGCGAATGGGTCGAGCGCCGCAACCGCGCGAAGGACGCCGCCGAAGCGCCGCCCGCGGGCGATGTCCCTCCCGCCGAACCCAAAACGGCCCCGTGAGCGCAGGCATTCCGGCACTTTAGGCAGCGGCAGAGTCACGAAGACGATGACCGAGCGTCTGCACGGCATCGCGGGCAGTGGCCCCTGCGCGGAGGTATTTTTTTAAACTTTGGCGAAACAGAACAGGGCACCGGAGCGGTAACGCTCCGGCGCCCTGATTTTATTAAAAAGCCTTGCAGAGTTCGCGCCGCGCACGGCACGAATAAAATGGGATCATTTTCGCCGCGACCTGTGCGCGGCGAAAAACACTTCTCGCGGAGCGTGCGTCGACCGGCCGCTTGCGGCCAACGAGGCGCGCAGCGGTGTGTATCCCCCTGGGCGAAAAGTCCAAAGGGCTTTTCACCCAGGGCATAAGCCAAATTTTATTCCATCCTGCCCTCGCAGGCGAGGCGGACGACGCGGTAGGCGCCGTTGTAGATTCCGAGTTTGTTCGCGGCCTTAATGTGCTCGCACAGGCGCAGCACGATGTCCGGCTCACTCTGGATGAGGCGGAGCATCGCGTCGACGTCCTCGGGCTGCGCGCACTCGTAGGTGCCGTCACCGAGCTCGGCCGCGCGGATCGCGCCCCAGACCTCATGCCCGCCGACGTGCTGGATCATGAGCTTCGGCACGGGGTAAAACGACAGCTCGCCCGGCTTTGTCACGAGGATGTCGCATGCGCGCATGAGGACGTTCGTCGTGTAGACCGCCGCGTAGATGTCCGGGTCATAAAAGGCGTGCAGGCCGGAGAGCTCGCCGTCGAGTGCGTTTTTGGCAAAGCTCATCACCTCGTCCATGTTGGCGAAGTGCTCTTTGATCTGCTGTGCGTCCGGGCCGAGCTTGTCGCGGATGTACTCCCAGGCGTCGAGGTGGTCGCCGACGTTTAAAAGCAGCACTGCCTTGCCCTTTTTCACCTGCGGCAGCAGCGTGCGGATGATGAAAAGATAAAGCTCCGCCTGCGCGCCCGCGCCGCCGATCGTGAGCAGATAGCGGACCGGGCCGCCGTTTTTGAGGCGCTTTTCACGCCGCGTGCAGTCGGCCTCGATGTTCGAGACGATCTCGTGATCGATGTAATGGCCCGTCTCATAGAGGGCGTCCGCCGGCATCGGGTCGAGGACCTGTCCCTTGCGCATGCCGCGCAGGGTGCGGTAGCCGAGATAGGCCGAGGGGGTCTGGACCGTGTGGACCGCGCCGTCCGCGAGGTGAAGGGCCATGGGCCAGTTGTCCGGGATGGCGTTGACGACGTGGGTCATGCCCGCGTGGACAGCGGCCTGCGCCGGCCAGACGTGTGCCGCGATGAGGGGCGTGTCCCTGGGGATGTCGCGGTAGACGGGCGTCATGAGCTCCGTCACCTTCTCGTCCGAGACATTGTAGGAGAGCTTGCGGAAGCCCTCGCTGTTGAGCGGGTCCCAGACGAATTTGTTGAAAAGCTCATACTTCTGCGACCAGCGCGAGCCCATCGAGTACAGGTCGTTCTGGTGGCGGATGACCTTTCCGCAGGTGCTCTCACCGAAGGAGTTGAGGTCCATCCAAACGGGCTTATAGCCGAGGGCATACGCCGCCGAAGCCATCGCCATCGAGATGCGGTAGTGACCGAAGCCCATGCGGATGTTGCCGATGATGACGGTTTTGTCCGTGAACTCTGCCGTCGGCTCGTTCGAGAGCGCAAGGCTCTGCATGTTCCAGAGCGACCCGACGACCGGCGTGTCCTCGAGCGCGAGATGGTAGGGCGTCTCGCTGTCGTCACCGAACTTGCGGATATACTTGTCCTTGTTCTTTTCGGCCTTTTTCAGGTCCTTTTCGGGGATGGGGTTATTGAAAATACGGAAAGCTTCACCCATGGTTTTTACCTCCGGTCTTGACATTTGTTCCATTGTGTGATAGTGTAACTATCAGCTTGATAGGTAGACTATCACAGAAAGGGGCGTGTGTCAAGTGAAACCCGGTGATCTCGCCGAGGCGGAACGAAAGCAACGCGAGAAGCGCATCGTTCTGACGGCGGCGGAACTCTTTTTAGAGCGCGGAGCGGAAAATGTCCGCATGACGGACATCGCAGACGAGTGCGGCATCGGCGTCGCGACGCTCTATCGCTATTTCGGTACGAAATCCGCGATCATGCTCGAGAGCGGCACGCTTCTCTGGCGGGACGTCGCGCGGCTTTTCGAACTGCAGTTCCACTCGCCCGAATACGAGGCGGCAAGCGGTATCGCGCAGATGGAAATCCTGCTCGGGGCCTATGTCCAGTTATATATGGAGCAGCAGCCGTTTCTGCGCTTTCTCGACGCGCTCGACACGGTCCTCCTCACGGAAAAGCCCGACCCCGAAACGCTGCTCCCCTACCGCGAGAGCATCCTCGACTTTTACGATCTGTTCCGCGCGGCGCACGAAAAGGGCGAGGCGGACGGCAGCATCCGTCCGGGGCTCGACGCGAACTTTCTCTATCGCACGATATCTGATTTTCTCAACGGCACGGCGAGGAAATTTCTCCGGGGCGAGGTGCTGCCGGAGGACGATTATACACAGGGCGCCGCGGAGATGGCGCTGTTCGTCGAAATGGTGCTCGGCTATCTGCGGGACCCGGCATATAATTTTTGAGGAGAGATCGATATGACTGAAAAAAAGCAGGCAAGCAACAAAATCCTCTGGCTCTTTGCCATCGGACAGCTCGGCTGGGCCATCATGTCCGGCATCATCACCAACTGGCTCGTCTTTTTCTACCAGCCGAGCGACACGGCGGTCGCGTCGGGCGCACCGGTGTTCTTCACGCAGGGCGCAGTCTTTGCGGGGCTGACAGTCATCGGCCTCATTGCCGCCGTCGGCCGCATCTTCGACGCGATCACGGACCCGTGGATTGCCTCGTGCTCCGACCGCTGCAAAAACAAGCTTGGTCGGCGCATTCCCTTCCTGCGCTGGGCGGCGGTCCCGCTCGGCATCGTGACCGTGCTCGTCTTTACCTCCCCGGTCAGCGGACAGAGCCCGAAAAACAGCCTCTTTCTCCTTGCAATGGACCTGCTGTTCTACCTCTTCCTCACGCTCTACTGCACGCCGTTCAACGCCCTCATTCCGGAGCTCGGCCGGACGCAGACCGCGCGCGTGAACCTCTCGACCTTTATTTCCATCACCTTCTTCCTCGGCACCGCGGTGTCCTACCTCGTGCCGAATGTCGCGAAGCTCTTTGAAGCTTCCCTCGGCTACGCCGGCAGCTACCGCGCCGCCATCGGCATTTTCGCGGCCCTCGCCGTCATCTGCATGGAGGTGCCCGCCTTCACGATCGACGAGCACGAGTACGCCGACACCACCCCCTGCGAGAGCAAGATGTTCCAGTCCCTCGGCAAGACCTTCTCGAACCGCGAATTCCAGAAGTTCGTGAGCTCCGACGTTCTCTACTGGATCGCCCTCACTCTTTTCCAGACGGGCCTTCCCTTCTACATCACCGTCCTCATGGGTCTCGACTCCGGCATGTCCTTCGTTCTCTTCGCGCTCATGACCCTCGTGTCCCTCGTCTTCTACGCCCCGGTCAACATTCTCGCCAAGAAGTTCGGCAAGAAAAAAATCGTCCAGTGGGCCTTCATCGCCTTCTCCGGCGTCTTCACGCTCACGACCTTCTGCGGCATGTGGGGTCTCTCCGGCATGACCTGGGGCATCATCATCGCCGTCCTCGGCGCGATCCCGATGGCAGCGCTCGGCATTCTGCCGCAGGCCGTCGTCGCGGACATCGCGGAGGCCGACAGCATCACGACCGGCGAAAACCGCGAGGGCATGTTCTACGCGGCCCGCACCTTCGCCTTCAAGCTCGGCCAGTCGGTCGCCATGCTCGTGTTCACGAGTCTTGCGAGGGTCGGCGAAAACGGCTTCGGCTACCGCCTGAGCGCCATCGTCGCGGCGGTGCTCTGCCTCGCGGGCGGGATCGTCTTCTTCTCCTACAACGAAAAGGCCACCATCGCCACGATCGAAGCGGGGAGCAAAACGCATGAAAGCTGATTTTTGTACCGTTAAATTAACAGCCGGCGGTGCGCCCGTTTCGCTCAAAGTCGAAACGGAAACGCGCAGCGACCTTGCCACGGTCTGCCTCCTTCGGGAGGCAGACCGCGTCTGCGTTACAATGACGCCCGCCGTCCCCGTCCGCGTCGAGGCGCTCTCGCTGACGCTGACGGAGGACTTTCAAAGCGCCGGGCACGTCTTTTTAAACGGCTGGCAGTCCTGGACGGACAGCCGTGAGCTGCCCCCGGACGCCAAAATGCGCGGTCTGCACGCCGCGCCGAAGGCACTCGTCAAAAAATACGCGCTCGACGGCAGCGGCGACTACCGCTTCACGAGCTACCCCAACAAAAAGGGCCGACTCCACGGCTGGAGCTACGGCTACACCCGCCGGGGCGGCAGGTTCTCGCTCTTTGCATCCCTCAGCGAGAAAAACGGCTTCACCCGCTTCGTAACGGACGCGGCACACAACACGCTCACCGCCGAAAAGGAAACCTGTGCGCGGCAGTACCCCGCCGGCGAGATGGTCACGCTCATGGAGGTCTTTCTCGCGGAGGGAACCGAAGCCGAGGTCTTTGACCGCTGGTTTTCGGCGCTCGGCATCCCCGCGCCGACCGTGCCGCCCATCACCGGTTACACGAGCTGGTACCGCCACTATCAGGAGATCGACGAGGAAAAGCTGCTCTCCGACCTCAGAGGCGTCAAGACCTGCGGCTTCCCGTTTGAGATTTTCCAGATCGACGACGGCTGGGAGGAAAAGGTCGGTGACTGGCTCCGGGTTGACAAGACGAAATTCCCGCGCGGGATGCGCGCCGTCCGCGACGAAATTGCCGAAGCGGGCCTCGAGCCGGGTCTTTGGCTCGCGCCCTTCGTCTGCGAACGCGACTCGACCGTTTTGCGCGAGCATCCGGACTGGTTTCTCCGCGACGAGACGGGCGCGTATGTCACGGGCGGCCCCAACTGGAGCGGCGTGTGCGCGCTCGACTTTTACAATGACGAGGCGCGCGAATACGTCCGCGAGACGCTGCGCACCGCGACCGAGGACTGGGGCTTCAAATTCTTAAAGCTTGACTTTCTCTATGCCGCCTGTCAGTTCCCGCGCCCGGACAAAACGCGGGGCGAGATCATGTGCGAGGCGATGGAATTCATCCGCGCGTGCACCCCCGGCGTGCGGCTGCTCGGCTGCGGCGTGCCGCTGATGCCGGCCTTCGGGCTCGTCGACTACTGCCGCATCGGCTGCGACGTCGGCCTCGACTGGGACGACAAGTGGTGGATGCGCCTGCTGCACCGCGAGCGCGTTTCGACGAAAAACAGTCTTCTCAACAGCGTCTTCCGCCGGGAGCTCTCGTCCCGTGCGTTCCTCTGCGACCCGGACGTTTTCATCCTCCGCGCGGAGGGCAACGCGCTCACGGAGACGCAGCGTGAAACACTTGCGGCGATCAATGCCATCTGCGGCGGCCTTCTCTTTACATCGGACGACCCCGGCGTTTATAATGAAAAGCAAAAAACGCTCCTGCGCGAAATGCAGGTTTTGCGGGGCGCAAGGCTGCTCGACGCGCGGGAGGACGGCGGAGAGCTGACGCTTCGTTTCACCGCCGACGGCAGAGAGAGCAGCCGCAGTTTTCAGCTTTGAGGAGCGACGGATATGAAATCTCTGAAAAATTGGCAGACTTCCATCCGCGCAGGCGCGCTCGACGCCGCCTTTGCGCGGCTCTACCCCGGCGCAAAGGCGGCGACATGCCGCAGGCGCTATCTCGCGCTGCTCGCGTTTTACCGCGCGCAGTTCGGCGAAACGGACGCGGCGGCCCTCGTCTCCGCGCCCGGCCGCACAGAGATCGGCGGCAACCACACGGACCACGAAAACGGCAAGGTCCTCGCCTCGGCGGTCGACCTTGACATGCTCGCGCTCGTCTCGCCGGACGGCAGCGACACGGTCACGCTCGCGTCCGAGGGCTTCGGGACGATCAGCGTTTCGCTCAAAACGCTTGTGCCGTGCGAAAACGAAAAGAACACGACCGCCGCCCTCGTGCGCGGCATGGCGGCCAGCCTCGCGCAGGACGGCGTGACGCTCCGCGGCGGAAAGCTCGCCGTGACGAGCGCGGTGCCGCCGGGCAGCGGGCTGTCGTCCTCGGCGGCGTTTGAAATGCTGCTCGGCACAGCGCTTTGCGCGCTCGCGGGCGTCCGCGCACCGGAGCCGGCAAAGCTCGCGCGCATGGGGCGTGAGGCCGAAAACCGCTTTTTCGGCAAGCCCTGCGGACTCATGGACCAGAGCGCCTGCGTCGTCGGCGGCGTGTGCGCAATGGACTTCTGCGACCCGGACGCGCCGAAAATCCGCTCTGTCCCCTTCCCCGAAAACGACTACGTCCTCTGTCTCGTCTCCGCCGGCGGTCACGCCGACCTCACGGCGGACTACGCCGCGATCCCGCGCGAGATGAAGGCCGTTGCCGCGAGCTTTGGCAAGACGGTTCTGCGCGAGGTGCCGGAAAAGGAATTTTACGCGCGCCTGCCGGCGCTTCGCGCGGCGCTCGGTGACCGCGCGGTTCTGCGCGCGATGCACTTTTACCGCGACGAGGGCTATGTGGACGACGAG
>JAKOSQ010000189.1 GCA_029777215.1 Bacillota bacterium | reverse complement strand
CGTCACTTGACAGGGTGTTTCAGGTAATCTCGCGGTAGAGCGCGGGCGCGTCGGCCTTTCCGACGGTCTCGGCGATGGCGAGGACCTCGACCTTCAGTGTCCGCTGTCCGTAGCGAATCTCGATGACGTCGCCGACCTTGACGTCGTAGGACGCCTTGGCGACGCGGCCGTTGACAGTGACGCGCTCGCCGTCGCAGGCTTCGTTGGCGACGGTGCGGCGCTTGATGAGGCGCGTCACCTTGAGATATTTGTCCAAACGCATGGTTTTCCTCCGTGAAAGGGTCAGATTTTGCGGGCAAAAAGACTGGGGCCGCCGCATCGCTGCAGCAGCCCCATGGTCTGTATGCCGGCGTTGCCGAAAGCGCGCCTGAGGGCGCGGCCTTTCTTATTTGTCGACAGCGTCCTTGAAAGCCTTACCGGCCTTGAAGACAGGGACTCTGGAAGCGGGAATGTCGATTTCTTCCTTGGTCTTGGGGTTGCGGCCCTTGCGGGCTTCTCTGGTCTTGACGTCAAACATGCCAAAACCAACGAGCTGGACCTTCTCACCGGTTTCAATGGTCGACTCGATGGTCTGGAAAGTTGCGTTGACAGCGCGTTCGCTGTCCTTCTTGGAAAGTCCCGTTTTCTCTGCCACTGCGGCAATCAACTCTGCTTTATTCATGCTTCTCCTCCTAATGTAATCGACTGACTTGTCAAATTGAACCTGTTTGCAGGCTCATTTTTGTTCCTGTTTTTTGGCCTGTTCCCAAAGGGCATCCATTTCGTCGAGAGACATGTCAGCGGGCTTTTTGCCGGCGGCAAGGGCCTGCGATTCGACATAGTCGAAGCGGCGAATGAACTTTTCACAGCAGCGGTGAAGCGCTGTTTCGGGGTCTGTCTTCGTGAAACGCGCGACGTTCACGGCGGCAAAGAGCAGGTCGCCCAGCTCCTCGGAGATGTGGTCCGCGTCGTCCTCGGCGATCGCCGACTTCAGCTCCTCCGTTTCCTCGGTAAGCTTGTCCAGTGCGCCGGAGACGTCCGGCCAGTCGAAGCCGAC
Source organism: Bacillota bacterium (assembly GCA_029777215.1). Taxonomy (GTDB): domain Bacteria; phylum Bacillota; class Clostridia; order Oscillospirales; family Oscillospiraceae; genus UBA2658. The sequence continues at coordinate 2,645 of JAKOSQ010000189.1, read as the reverse complement.
CTTGGCCGCCTTCTTCTGGACCTTTTCCGCGCGCCAAAGCGCGGGAAGCGTCTCTGCGACGTCCGTCATCGTTTTGGTGACGGTCGTCTGGGACTTCTCTTTTTTCTTGAGCTCGTCCCAGTTCCGGACCACGTCGTCGCTGCCCTCGACCGTGACCTCGCCGAAGACATGGGGGTGGCGGTAAATGAGCTTTTTGACGGAGTTGTCCGCCACGTCGTCAAGATCGAAGACGCCTTTTTCCTCCTCGATCCGCGCGTGGAACAAAACCTGCATGAGAAGATCGCCGAGCTCCTCCTTGAGGTGCTCGGGGTCCTTTTCGTCGATGGCCTCGCAGACCTCGTAGGCCTCCTCCAGCAGATTGCGGCGGATGCTCTCGTGCGTCTGCTCGATGTCCCAGGGGCAGCCGCCCGGCGAGCGCAGGACTGCGATTATTTTGCGATAATCGGCCATATCATATGCGGATTTATATACGAAATCTACCACAGTTTTCATCCTTCCGCAAGTTGCTTTTTCAGTTATGCCGTCACTTATGGAGATATACATAAATTGCAGGCGACATATCTGTACAGATGTCTGAAATTCACACTCATTTTTTCACAGAAGCTCAGCGAATATGCAGTTTTTTGCCGATCTTCTCGCCCTTCGGGACGAGCTTCATGTCCTCCATCGTGACCGCGCGCGTGATGATGGTCATGATGAGGTAGACGGCAACGCCGACGGCGATCGCCAGCAGCAGACCCAGAAGAATGAGCTTTCTGCTGGGCTGCTCGCCCGCGCCGAGCAGCTTCATGAACAGCGGGTAGGTAAAGTGCACGGCCACACCCATGACGAGCGCGTTGAACAGCGGCAGCAAAAACGCCTTGGACAACTGGGGCTTTTCGGGCATGCGGTGCACGATGAACCAGAGGTTAAGTCCGCTCATGAGGACGTAGGAGAGCACAGTCGCGATCGGTCCGCCGTAGATGTTGAGACTGGGGTTTCCGACCAGCACGTAGAAGAGCACGATGTCGAGCGCGCAGCCGCCGAGCATGGTGTACATCGGCAGACGCTCGCGGCCGCCGGCCTGCAGAATGGCGGTCGTCATCGCGGCGAGGGAGACGAAGAAGGATGCCGGTCCCATGATGGCGAGGAGCTGCGAGCCTTCGATGCCGCTGCCGTAGTAGAGGCCGTCCATGATCGGCTGGGCGCAGACGGAAAGGCCCACCGCCATCGGCAGCGTGATGATGGCCATGATGCGCAGGGACGACTCGATGACGTTTTTGGCCTCGCTGAATTTGTGCACGGCGAGGAAGCCCGTGATAGCCGGGATGACGCTGACGGTCAGCGGAGCGATGACGGCGTAGGGCAGGTTATAGAGCGTCAGCGCCTTGGAGTAGACGCCGAAGAGGCTCGTCGCCTGGGCGCTCGTGAAGCCGGCAGCGTTTTGCAGCCGGTCGTAGATGATACCCTGGTTGATGAGGGACACGACGCTCAGCACGCAGGAGCCGAGGGCGATCGGAACGCCGATGCCGACGAGGGTCTTGAAGATCGCCCCGCCGGACGGGCTCGTCATGTCGTAGCTGCCGGGATCGGCGGCAACGAGGCTCGCTTCGTAGTTGCGGCGCTTTTTGACGAGCGGCCCGAGGTAGAGTGCGGCCGCGAGCGCGCCGATGCCGGTGCCGCAGATGGCACCTGCGGAGAGAACGGGCAGACTGTAGCCCTTCTTCTGCAGAATGATGACGATGGTGAGGCCGAAGACGACCTTGAAAAGCGTTTCGATGACCTGCGAGACCGAGGTCGGGCGCATGTCGGAAAGGCCCTCCGTGTAGCCGCGGAACGCCGAGCAGATGCACACGAGCAAAACAGCCGGTGCCATGGTGAAGATGCCCTGGCTGGCCTTCGCGTCGCCGAGCGCGGTCGCGAGGTCCACCGGGAAGAGGAACATGATGGCGGAGCCCACCGCTCCGAGTGCGATGAAGGTGAGGGAGGCGACGCGGTAGGTCTTTTTGATCTGCTCCGGGCGCTTGAGGTTGTTCGATTCGGAGATGAGGCGTGAGAGCGCAATCGGCAGTCCCGCCGTCGAGAGCGCGAGCAGAACATTATAAAGGTTGTAGGCAACGTTGAAGTAGGCAAAACCATCGTTTCCGAGAATATTGCCAAGCGGGATCTTGTAGATCGCGCCGAGGATCTTTGTGATGATCGTCGCGACAACGAGGATCGCCGCGCCGTGAAGATAGTTCTGGTTTTTTGAAGCGGGCATTAGGACACCTCCGGTATTGCGTGTTGAGCGTTTCGGCCACAGAAAAATATATGCCGTGGCGGGGCAAAACTGCACCGCACAGACCGCCGGGCCGCTCAATTTGTTTACTTTACACCATGGTTTATTAAAATGCAAGGGAAAGCTGAACCGCGCTGATTATTTTCATTTTTTGTCGAAACAGGCATTGCCCTTTCCCTTGTCTTCTGGTATATTTTTTATGTTAACATGATAATGGACTGAAATACCCATATACTAAAGGTAACCTCTAATAACTACCTTTAAATCCGCATTTCACACTTCACGAGTGAAAAATGATGAAAATCGAGGTGGTTGGCTGCCTCTGCAAACCCATTTTCAGGGCTTTACGGGGGATTTAACCCCAATTTGTGCGCAATTACCCCACTTG
>JAKOSQ010000023.1 GCA_029777215.1 Bacillota bacterium | reverse complement strand
GCTCCGCGAGGTGGATATTCTCGCGCAGGCGCGCGCGGTTTTCTTCGCTCATTTCCGTGAAAGACGGTGTTTCCACAAACAGCGCCGTGAAGCTGCCGTGGAACGCCTGCGCCATGCGCGCGCCCGTGCGGATGATTTTCGGGTTTGTGGGGGAGGACGAGAGACAGACGAGAATGTGTTCGTCCGTGTAGTATTCGCCGCGCTCCATTGCCGGCTCCGAAAGGTGGTTGATGCGGTCCGCGCAGCGGCGCAGGGCGATCTCGCGCAGCGCCGTGAGATTTTCAACGCTAAAAAAGTTCGAGAGCGCGTGCTGGGTCTGCGTTTCGCCGTAGACCTTGCCCTCGCGGAAGCGCGCAAGCAGCTCCTGCGGTTCAATGTCGACAAGCTCGACCTGCGCGGCGCTGTCGAAAACGCTGTCCGGAATACGCTCGCGCACGGTCACGCCCGTGACGGAGGCCACCATGTCGCAGAGACTCTCAATGTGCTGGACGTTCACGGTCGTGTAAACGTTGATGCCTGCGCGCAGAAGCTCCTGCACGTCCTGATAGCGCTTTTTGTGGCGGCTGCCCTCCGCGTTCGTGTGCGCAAGCTCGTCGACCAGTATGAGCTGGGGATGGCGCGCAAGCGCTGCCTCCACGTCAAACTCCGAGAGCGCAATGCTGCTTTGCGTGCTTTTCTTGACCGGCAGAAGCTCCAGTCCCGCAAGCAGTGCCGTTGTCTGCGGACGCGCATGCGGCTCAACATAGCCCGCGACGACGTCGATGCCCTGCGCTGCCGCCTCATGCGCCGCCTCGAGCATGGCGTAGGTCTTGCCAACGCCCGCCGCATAACCGAAGAAGATTTTGAGCTGCCCCGACGAGGCGGCCTTTTTTTCGCTTTCGATGGTTCGCAGCAGCTCGTCCGGGTTTGCGCGTTTCAGCTCCATTTTTACACCCCGCTTTGTAAGCGCCTGTTTGCGCACAGTATAGCACAATCGTGCGTGAAATCATACCGATGTCACTGCAAAATTCCGTCGAGCATGAGATTGACCTTCAAGACGTTGACACGCGGCTCGCCAAAGAGGCCGAGGAAGCGTCCGGTCGTGCATTTTTCGATGATGTCGAGGACGACCGCTTCACTCTGGCCGCTCGCCTTTGCAATGCGCGCGACCTGATAGTCGGCGGCGGCGGGGGAGATGTCCGGGTCGAGTCCGCTGCCGGAGCAGGTGACGAGATCGACCGGCACAGGCTTTTCACCCATGTCGGGGTCGGCGGCGCGGAGCTTTGCGACCCGCTTTGCCACGAGTGCCTTGTATTCCTCGCTTGCAGGGCTGAGATTGGAGGGCGCTGCGTACAAAAGCGTTTTGCCGCTTTCGTCCTTGAAAGTCGTGACGTTCAGGTTCATGACGCGCCCCCAGAGGTGCGCGTTGTCCGTGTACTGCTGCCCCATGAGGAGACTGTATTTTTTCCCGTTTACCTCAAGCATGCTTCCGTTTGCCTTTGCGGGAAACAGAAACTGTGCAAGCCCCGTGACGGCAAGCGTATAGACGCCGCCGCACAAAAGCGCGAACAGGAGGAAGATTGCGCCCGCGCGGGGCAGAACATTTTTCAACGTTTTCATGGAAAACTCTCCTTTCAGGCAAGACCGCAGACGGTCAGCAGCATATCAATGAGCTTTACGAAAACAAAGGGGCAGACGAGTCCGCCGAGTCCATAGACCAGCAGGTTCCGCGAAAGCAGCTCCGCCGCCGGAAGCTCGCGGTACTTAACGCCCCGAAGCGCGAGCGGAATGAGCGCCACAATGATGAGTGCGTTATAGATGATGGCGGAGAGCACGGCGCTCTGCGAGGAGTGCAGCCCCATGACGTTGAGCGCCGCAAGACCCGGATAAAGCCCCATAAAAAGCGCCGGAATGATGGCAAAATATTTTGCCACGTCGTTGGCAATGGAAAAGGTCGTGAGCGAGCCGCGCGTCATGAGAAGCTGCTTTCCGATGCGCACGATGTCGATGAGCTTTGTGGGCGAGGAGTCGAGATCGACCATGTTGCCGGCCTCCTTCGCCGCCTGCGTGCCGGTGTTCATGGCGACCGCAACGTCCGCCTGCGCAAGCGCGGGAGCGTCGTTTGTGCCGTCGCCGGTCATGGCGACGAGGTGACCCTTTGCCTGAAAGTCGCGGATCATCGCAAGCTTACCCTCCGGCGTTGCCTCGGCGAGAAAGTCATCCACGCCCGCCTCTGCGGCGATGGCGGCGGCGGTCAGGGGGTTGTCGCCCGTGATCATAATGGTCTTGATGCCCATTTTGCGCAGGTCGGCAAACTTTTCCTGCACGCCGTCCTTGATGATGTCCTTGAGCCAGATAACGCCGAGAATTTTGTGATCTCTCGCCACGACGAGCGGCGTGCCGCCCTGTCCCGCAATTTTTTTGACGGCGGCGTCGCACTCGTCGGAATAGACGCCGCCCTCGGCCTCGACGTAAGCGCGGACGGAGTCCGCCGCGCCCTTGCGGATCTCATGCCCGTCGCAATCGACGCCGCTCATGCGGGTCTTGGCTGTGAAGGGAATGAAGCGCATATTTTTGTCTGCGAGCGTTCTGCCGCGCAGACCGAACTTTTCCTTTGCCAGCACGACGACACTGCGTCCCTCCGGTGTCTCGTCCGCGATGGACGAGAGCTGTGCCGCGTCCGCAAGCTCCGCAGGGGCGGTGCCGTCCACGGGGATGAAGTCGCTGGCCTGCCGGTTGCCGAGCGTGATGGTGCCGGTCTTGTCGAGCATGAGAATGTCAACGTCGCCGGCGGCCTCAATGGCTCTGCCGCTCATCGCGAGGACGTTTGCCTGATTGAGGCGGGACATACCCGCGATGCCAATGGCGGAGAGCAACGCGCCGATGGTCGTCGGCGCGAGGCAGACGAGTAGGGCGACAAGCGTTGTCACCGAGGTTGGATTTGCAATGCCCGCCTGCTTTGCGGAAAAGGTGGAGTAGGCGTAGAGTGCGAGCGTCACAAGAATGAAAATGATGGACAGCGCAATGAGAAAAATCTGCAGCGCGATCTCGTTCGGCGTCTTTTTGCGGGAAGCGCCCTCGACCATGGAGATCATTTTGTCGAGAAAACTCTCGCCCGCCTCGCTTGTGACGCGCACAATGATCTGGTCAGACAAAACAGTCGTGCCGCCGGTGACGGCACTGCGGTCGCCGCCCGCCTCGCGGATGACCGGCGCGGACTCGCCCGTAATGGCGCTCTCGTCGACCGAAGCCGCGCCGTCGACGACCTCGCCGTCCGCCGGAATTTGTTCGTTTGCGGAGACGACGACGTACTCGCCCTTTTTGAGTGTTGCGGAGGAGACGTCGGTGATGGCCTCCCGCCGCTCCGGGGAGGGAATTTTATGCGCCGTGACGTCCTTTTTCGCGGCGCGCAGCGCATCTGCCTGCGCCTTGCCGCGCCCCTCCGCGACTGCCTCCGCGAAGTTCGCGAACAGGCAGGTGAACCAGAGAATGATCGCAATCGCGAGCGTGTAGCCGCCCGGCGCGTCCGAAATGCCAAAGAGCGAGAGAACCCAGAGTCCGCTTGTCAGAATGGCGGAGAGATAGACGAGCAGCATGACCGGATTTTGCGCCTGCTGCTTTGGCGCGAGCTTCAAAAACGAGTCCTTCACGGCACGTCCGAGCATTTTTTTGTCCGAAAACACGGTTTTTTCTTTAACAGCCATGATACGCACCCCCGATCAGCCGAAATATTCGGCAAGCGGCCCGAGCGCGAGCGCCGGGAAAAAGCTCAGCGCGCCCACGAGCAGAACAATAAAGATGAGCAGGAAAACGAACGTACCGTTCGTAGTGGAAAGCGTTCCGGCGGTGACGGCGAGCTGCTTTTTGCCCGCGAGACTGCCCGCGATGGCGAGTGTGCCGACGATGGGCAGAAAGCGCGCAAAGAGCATCACCAGCCCAAGCGAGACATTCAAAAACGTCGTGTTGCCGTTGAAGCCAGCAAAGGCCGAGCCGTTGTTGCCTCCGCAGGAGCTAAAGGCATACAGCAGCTCCGAAAAGCCGTGCGCGCCGCCGTTTGAGAGGCTTGCCGCCGTTTGCGGAACGAGCGCGGCAATGCCGCTGCCCGCGAGAATGGCGATCGGCGTTGCGAGACACACAAGCACCGACCACTTCATTTCAAACGGCTCGATCTTTTTGCCGAGAAACTCCGGCGTGCGCCCAACCATGAGTCCAGCGATGAAAACAGTCAAAATCGCAAAGGCAAGCATACCGTAAAGCCCACAGCCGACGCCGCCGAAAATGACCTCGCCGAGCTGTATCAGCAGCATCGTCACAAGCCCCGCGAGCGGCGTAAAGCTGTCGAGCATTGCGTTGACGGAACCGTTCGACGCCGCCGTTGTATAGGCCGCCCATGTGGACGAGCCTGCGATGCCGAAGCGCGTCTCCTTGCCCTCCATGTTGCCGCCGGTCTGCGCAATATGCGTTATGTCAACCGCACCGCCCTGCGCGAGCGCGCCGGTGCCGCTCTGTTCGTTGACGGCAATGACGGCGAGCGCCATGCCGAGGCAGAGAAACATTGCAAGAAAAATCGCGCGCCCCTGCTTTTTGTTTTTGACCACGCGGCCGAAACTGAAGCACAGCGCCATCGGAATGAGCAAAATTGAAAGCAGCTCCAAAAGGTTCGTATAGGGACTCGGATTTTCGAGCGGATGCGCGGAGTTGACGCCCGTGTAGCCGCCGCCGTTCGTGCCGGTCTGCTTGATGGCAATCTGGCTTGCCGCAGGACCCATCGGAACGAATTCCCGCGTCACGATCTCCGCGTTTGGAACGATCTTTCCGTCCACGCTGACCGTGTTCGCGTCAACGTCGATGTCCGCGTTTTCAAGGATTTCGCCGTCCTCCGCGACCGCGACCGGTTCGAGCAGCGTGGAGGTCTCCGCGCCCTTGAAATTCTGGATGACGCCGCCGCCCACAAGGCACAGGGCGAGGATGAGGTTCAGCGGGAGGAGAATGTAGAGAATGCCGCGCGTCAAATCGACCCAGAAGCTGCCCAGACCCGTCTGGCGCACGCGCGTGAAGCCGCGAAAGAGCGCAAACAAAACCGCAATGCCGGTTGCGGCGGAGACGAAGTTCTGCACGGTCAGCCCCAGCGCCTGCGTGAGATAGCTGAGCGTCGACTCGCCGGAATACGCCTGCCAGTTTGTGTTTGTCACAAAGCTTGCCGCCGTGTTAAACGCCAGCGCCCACGGCACCGCCGGAAGCCTCTGCGGGTTTCCGCCGAGAACGCCCTGCAGGCGTTGCAGCAAAATCAGAAAAACAAGGCCGATACTGGAGAAGGCCAGCACCGAGACGGCGTATTTTTTCCACGGCATCTCCTCTTTTTCATCGACCCGCAAAAGCTTGTAGACGCCCGCCTCACACGGACGGAAAATGACGGAGAGAAAAGTTTTCTCTCCGTTCATGACCTTTGCGATATAGCCGCCGAGCGGGATGGCGAGCAGGACGGTTACGGCGAGATAGAGCACGTACTGCAAAACCGTGTTTCCCATCAGTTTTCGTCTCCCTTCATTAAAATGCGAAAGTAATAGGCAAGCAGCGCGACCGCCGCCGCACCGATCAGCCAGACAACAATGTTCATTTTCGATTTCCTCCTTTGACTGCCGACAGCATAACGCGAACGCCGTAAAGTTGGTGTTAGCAAAAAAGCACTGGTATAAAAATTGTGGAAAATTGCAATAACAAATTGAACACTCTGCGAGAATAGCGGGTTGGTTAATGGCAACGGTAAATTAGGTCGAGTTGAGCATCAAACAGTTCTTCTGGGGTTCGGTAGTTGAGACGCTTTCTGGGCAGTGCATTCATTTCGTCCGCAAACATCAAGATCGCCTCGTCTGTATAGTTTCGAATGGACACGCCTTTGGGCACAAAACGGCGCAAAATGCGGTTGGAACGTTCATTGACCGGTCGCTCCCAGGCGGAGTAGGGATGGGCGAAATAAATCTGTGTCCCCAGCGCCTCAAATGCTGAAAAGGCCGCAAATTCGCTGCCGTTATCCGTGGTAATGGTGCGAAATACTTCAGCAAATTGATCTCCGAACTGTGCGTGAAGCTGTTCCATGGCTCCGGCAATCCCGCTGGTGGTCTTTCCGTCCGTTCGAAGGGCAAGGTAGCAGCCTGTCAGGCGCTCCACAATCGTAAACACTGCCGGTTCGCCCTTTTTCTTTTGCCCAAGCACCGTATCCGACTCCCAATGGCCAAAGGTGGTTCGCTCGTCCACTTCGGGCGGTCGTTCCTCCAGACTCTTGCCGTTTAAACGCTTGGATACGCGGGGTTGCCCATGTTTCCTTCGGCTGAGAACCTCGGGGAGCTCAAACAGTGTCAGCGATAATTCGCCCTTCCAAAGCAGATTGTAGAGGGTCTTGGTACAAGGGATTTTCTCTGTCGGAAACAGGCAGTTGCGCCGCGCGTATCCCACACAGGCGTCAATTGACCACTTGTGCGAGCGCACTTGTTCTGCCATCCAGCGCAGAAACGCCGAATCTCTGGGCACGGTTTTTGACCGACGACAGTGGCTGCGGTTGGCTTTGTAGACCGCAGCTCCTCGTTTTGCGGAGTAGCCCGGTTTGCGGCCACGACCCGAATAAACGGGAGTTCCTCGACCAAGCTCATAGCCGATGGTAGATGGGCTGCAATTCATCTCACGGGCTATGGCACGATTCGAATAGCCCAGCTTTTTGAGGCGCTGGAGC
>JAKOSQ010000188.1 GCA_029777215.1 Bacillota bacterium | reverse complement strand
TTTGATGCGCACGGCGAAAAGCTCATTGCGGACTACGACATCCGCAGCGGGCAGGGAACCGCGACCCAGGTGCGCTCCATGTCCGGCGGCAACCAGCAAAAGGCCAGCATTGCACGCGAGATCGAAATGGACAGCCGCCTCATGATCTTCGTGCAGCCAACGCGCGGCCTCGACATCGGCGCAATCGAAAACATCCACAGGCAGATCGTTGCCCAGCGCGACGCAGGCAAGGCGATCCTGCTCATCTCCCTCGAGCTTGACGAGATCATCGGCCTCGCGGACACGATCGGCGTCATGTACAGCGGCGAAATGCGCAAGATCGCGCCCGCCGATACGCTCACGGCCAACCAGGTCGGCGAATACATGATGGGGGTGAAGGCGTGAACGAAAAGAAAAAGTCGGCCGTCAGTCCCTTCGGACGCGGCCTTGTGAAGCTGCTCGGCAGCGAGCGGCGGCAGAATATCTCCATTCCGCTCTTTGCGATCCTCCTGAGTCTCATCGCCTGCGCGATTGTCGTCGCGCTGTTCGGGAAAAACCCGCTGACGACCCTCGTGTGCTTTTTGCAGGGCAGCGGCGTGCTGCCAAAGCCGGAGTATGCCGCCCACGCGGGCCAGCTCTCCGATTTCATGAGCATGATAAACGCGCTCACGCCGATGATCTTCGCGGCGCTCGCCGTGGCAGTCGCGCTCAAGACCGGCCTTTTCAATATCGGCGTCTCCGGCCAGATGCTTGCGGCGGGCTTCATCGCCTCTGTCGTCGTCGGCTACTCGAACCTGCCGATGGCAGCGGCCATTCCGCTCGTGCTTGTGCTCGGTGTCGCGGTTGGCGGCGCGGTCGGCGCGCTGATCGGCTTTTTGAAGCACCGCTTCAACATAAACGAGGTCGTCTCGTCGATCATGCTCAACTACATTCTCGAATACCTCATCAGCTTCTTTATCAATCAGTATTACATCAACATGGTCTCGCGCCAGTCGAACCCCGTCTCTGTCGCCTCGCGGCTGACGCTCATGGGCGTGTCGGTCGGCGATCTGCGGCTTGACCTGCCGCTCGGCATCCTGCTCGCGGTCCCGACAGCGTTTTTGATGCGCTTCCTCCTCGACCGCACAAGGCTCGGCTTCGAACTCAAGGTCGTCGGTCTCAACCGCCGCGCCGCGAAGTACGCGGGCATCAACGTCGGCCGCAGCATGGTGCTCTCAATGCTCATTTCCGGCGCGCTCGCGGGCCTTGCGGGCGTCACCTACTACCTCGGCACCTTCAACAGCATCCAGCCGCGCGTGCTCACCTCGGTTGGCTTCGATTCGATCGCCGTGTGCCTGCTCGGAAACTCCAACCCCGTCGGCATCCTGTTTTCGTCCCTGCTTATCACGATCATATCCAAGGGCGGCAACTACATGAGCTCCATTATGAACATTCCGCAGGAGATCTCGCAGGTGCTCACGGGCCTCATCCTCCTGTTTTCCGCCTGCGGGGCCTATATCCGCTATTACGCGGCCCACGCGCGGGAGCAGCTCGCTGAGGAGTCGCGCACAGCCGGCAGTTCGGCACCGGAAGGAGGCGAGCGCGTATGAACACCATCATCATTGACGGCCTTGCCTTCGCACTGCCGCTGTTCATCATCGCGATCGGCGGTATCTTCAGCGAACGCAGCGGCGTGACGAACCTTGCACTCGAGGGCTTCCTCGGCTTCGGCGCGTTTGTTGGCGCGGCGGTCGTGACCGCCATAACCGGCGGCGCGTTCGCCGGACACGAGACGCAGATGTTTTTGTGGGCGCTGCTCTTTTCCGTGATCGGCGGCGCGGTGTTCGCGCTGCTGCACGCCCTGCTCTGCGTCAAATTCAAGGCAAACCAGGTCATCAGCGGCGTTGTCATCAACATTCTCGCGACCGCGCTCACGACCTTCTTCACCTCCCAGATCAACACGGCCCTCTTCGGCAAGCCGACGAACAAGTTCGTCCTCGGCGTCTGCGACAAGTTCACGGTCCCGGGCCTTTCGAAGATTCCAGTCCTCGGCTCCGTTTTCACGGACATGTACTACTTCGAGCCGGTCATCATCGTCGTCGCGCTTGCCGCATCCTATGTGCTCTATAAATCGCGCTTCGGTCTGCGTTTGCGCGCCTGCGGCGAGAACCCGCACGCGGTGGACGCCGCCGGCGGCAACGTCGCGCGCATCCGCTTTTTCGCCGTGATGATCTCCGGCGCGCTCGCCGGACTCGGCGGCATCTGCTTTGCCTACGTGATCTCCGCGAGCTTCTCGCCGAGCATCTACGCGGGCTACGGCTTCCTTGCCATCGCCGCGATGATCTTCGGCAACTGGAAGATCGGCCCGACGCTCGGCGCGTGCCTGCTGTTCGGTCTTGCCCGCGCCGCGGGCTACAAGCTCGCACAGAGCCTCGGCCTCGCGAGCGCGTTTTCGGACCTCTTCATGATTTTCCCCTATATCCTCACGCTCTTGCTGCTGATGTTCTTCTCCAAGACGAACCGCGCCCCACGAGCCCTCGGCGAAATTTACGACAAGGGAAAGCGATGAGCGCTTTGGCGGAAAAGCCCTGCGGGCGCGAACTCTGTGAGGCTTACTGACAATCTATGCCGCGGACCTTCGGGTCCGCGGCTTTTCTGAAATCGGCGCGTTGGCCCTTGCGAAACAGGACACATGCTGGTAGAATGAAACGAGATATGGAGAAAACGGAGGACTCAACATGGAAAAGCTCTTCATTCCGGGCGATATTCTGCTGCCGAAGGACGCGGACCCCGCGCTCTGGAGCGTGATCGCCTGTGACCAATACACGTCCGAGCCCGAATACTGGGACGGCGTGGACCGCCGCGTCGGCGATGCCCCCTCGACCCTGCGCATGATCCTGCCGGAGGCGTATCTCTCGACGCACGACGCGGACACCGAGCGGGACAAGATCAACGCCACCATGCGCCGCTATCTGGCGGACGGCGTGTTCCGCACGGTCGAAAATTCCTTCATCTACTGCGAGCGCGAGCTGACCGTCGGCAAGACGCGGCGCGGGCTGCTCGGCCTCATCGACCTTGAGGCCTACGACTACCGCGCCGGCTCCGTTTCCCCCGTCCGGGCGACGGAGCGGACCGTCGAATCCCGGCTTCCGCCCCGCGTGCAGATCCGTTTGCAGGCGGAGCTCGAGCTGCCGCACATCGTCGTGTTCATCGACGACCCCGAAAACACGGTCCTCGGCAGCGTCGGTCAGGGCGAAACGCTCTATGACTTCGACCTCATGGACGGCGGCGGCCACATCCGCGGCACGCGCGTCGCCGGCGCGGATGCCGAGCGCATCGAAGCGGCGCTCACCGCGCTCACGGACCCGGCCCTCCTCGAGAAACGCTACAGGCTTGACGGCCGCCCGCCGGTCGTCATCGCGATGGGGGACGGCAACCACTCGCTCGCGACCGCCCGCCTTTGCTGGGAGCGCATCCGCGAAAAGCTCTCGCCCGCCGAGCGGGAGCGGCACCCCGCGCGCTTCGCCCTCGCTGAGCTCGTCAATATCCACGACGAGTCCGTCGCCTTCGAGCCCATCCACCGCGTGCTGTTCGACACGCAGACGGACACTTTCTTTGCCGACGCACGGGACTACTTCGCCCGCAGTACCGGCGAGGAGGAGACGAGCCACGAACTGCGCCTGACCTGCGGGAGTCGGACCGAGACGATCACAGTCAAGGGCCTCACGATCGGCAAGCTCATCGAAACGGCGCAGCAGTTCTGCGAGCGCTACGTCGTCATCCGCGGCGGACATCTCGACTACATCCACGACGACGAGACGGTCTTTTCCATGGCCGCCCGGCCCGGCTGCGCAGGCGTTCTGCTGCCGGTCTTCGACAAGTCCGAGCTCTTCCCGTCCGTCATCCGCAGCGGGACCTTCCCGGCCAAGAGCTTTTCGATTGGTCCGGCCCGCGACAAGCGCTACTATCTCGAGTGCAGAAAAATCAAATAAACAGCCCACGAAATACGCCGCGGAACGGTGAAACGTTCCGCGGCATATTTTTTTGCGCATAAAGCCCGGACAAGGCCAATAGACTTGTCTCAGAAAGGGGTGACGGACATGGAACTATCGTCCGGATCGGAGGAATTTCTGCGGGCCGCGCGGCTGCTGCCGCCGGGACTCCGCTGCGAAATGCTCGCGTTGCCAGAGGCTGTGCAAGACGGCGCGGAGGAGCTGCGTCTGCGGGCGGGCCGCGCGCCGAGCCTTGTCATCAGAGGGGACGAGCTCCCCGTTTTGCCCGAACACATCGTCTCCAACGCGGAGCTGCAAACGGTGCTTGAAATCGCGACGCGCGCCTCCGTACATACCTATGCCGACAATATCCGTGCGGGCTTCGTGACCGCCGCCGGCGGCGTCCGCGTCGGCCTGTGCGGCACGGTCACGACCGAGGACGGCCGCATCTCCGCGCTGCGCCGGCTCTCGTCCGTCTGCGTCCGCATCCCACGCGAAAAGCGCGGCTGCGCCGACGGCATTTTTCCGGCGCTCACGGATGGCGGGTTTCTCTCGACCCTGCTCGTCTCGCCCCCGGGTGGCGGCAAGACGACGCTGCTGCGCGAGCTTGTGCGCCGGCTCTCGGATGGCGGGGCGCGCGTGGCCCTCGCGGACGAGCGGGGCGAGGTGGCGGGCTCCTTCGAGGGCGTGCCCGGCTTTGACGTCGGCGCGCGGACGGACGTACTCACCGGCGCGCCGAAGGGCGAGGGGGTCTATCTGCTGCTCCGCTCTATGGCGTCGCAGATCCTCGCCTTCGACGAGATCACAGCGCCGTCGGACGTGGACGCGGCGTCCGAGGCGGCAAACTGCGGGGTGCGCCTGCTCGCGACGGCGCACGCGGCGGGGCTGAACGATCTGCGCGAGCGACCCATGTACCGCAAGCTCCTCGACCGGAAGCTCTTTGCCCGCGCGGTCGTCATTGAAAATCAGGGCGGCGTCCGGCACTACCGCACGGAGACACTGACGTGAGAGCGCTCGGGGCGCTGCTGCTCGTCGCCGCCTGTACGCTCGCGGGCGTGCAGCGTACGCGCGCGCTGCACTTTCACCGCCGCTGTGTCGACGACGCGCTCGCGGCGCTGCGGTATCTCGACGCGGAGCTCTGCGCCGAGGCCACGCCGCTGCCGGAAATTTTTTCAATGCTCGCGCAGCGGCGGGATTCAGTGCTGCAACCGCCGTTTGCCGCGCTTGCGGAAAAAACGGCGGCCAGCGGCGAGGGCCTCGGCGCGCTCTGGAGCGAGTGCTGGCTGCGGGACACACGCGTCTCGCTCTCCAAAAACGAGCGCCTCGCGCTCGCACGGCTCGGCGCGGTGCTCGGACGCTATGGCGCGCAGGAGCAGGCGCGCGCGCTGCGCGGCTCCATCGCCTTTTTCGAGGCTGCCTCGGCACGGGCGCAAAAGCGCTCGGCGGACGGCGCGCGCATCTCCGTGCCGGTCGGGCTCACGCTCGGGCTGATGCTTGCGGCGGCGCTGGTCTGAGAAACGAGAAGCGCGATCATGATCGCGCGGCAAACGAAAGAAAGGAAGAGTCATGAAATGAACGTGGACCTCATTTTCAAAATCGCGGCGGTGGGCATCCTCGTCGCCGTTTTAAATATCCTGCTCTCGCGCTCCGGGCGGGACGATCAGGCGCTGATGGTGACGCTCTCGGCGCTTGTGATCGTGCTGGGTGTCGTCGTCAAGGAGATCAGCGGACTGTTCGACATGATCAAAACGCTCTTCGGACTCTGAGCATGGAGATCGTTTTGAAGGCGGCGGCGGCGTCCGTCGCGGCGGCGATTTTGTCGCTCGTCATCAAAAAGACCAACCCGGAGCTCTCACTTGCGCTGGGGCTCGCGGTGTGCGCACTGGTCGCGGGACTCGCCTTGAAGGCCTTTTCGGAGGTCAAAGAGACGCTCACCCTCGTCGAGCTCTCGACGGACTTTTCGGGAAGCTATGCCGCGCCGATCTTAAAGTGTGTCGGCATCGGCATGGTCTCGCGCCTCGGCAGCGACCTGTGCAAGGACGCGGGACAGTCGGCGGCGGGCTCGACCCTCGAGACCTGCGGGGCGGTCTGCGCGCTGTATGTCTCTCTGCCGCTTTTGAAAGCCCTGCTGCGGACGATCGGAGCGCTGACATGAAAAGACTGCTGCTGATCCTGCTTTTGCCGCTGCTCCTCGCCGGGGCGGCGCGCGCGGAGGAGACGAGCCCGCCGGCGCCCCTGCCCTCAGCCTTTACCGAGCAGGCGGACGCCGCGGGCGCGGACAAGCTGCAAAAGGCTGTTCCTCAGCAGGCAAAAGAGATATTGGGCGACGCCTCGCTCTCCGACACGCAGATGGGAGAAAAGGGACTCTCCGCGCTCGGAAAGTCCTTCGGAAAACAGTTCACGGAGCTGTTTCGCTCCGGTCTGCGGCAGGCGGCGGGCCTGCTGACCGTGCTGCTGCTGTGCGCCGCCGCGACCGCCGGCCTGAAGGAGGGCAACGTGCGCGATGCCGTGACCCTCTCGGGCACCGCCGCGGCGGCGGTCGTCGCGGTCGGCGACGCGGGCAGTCTGCTCGCGCAGGGGGGCGAGACGCTGCGCGCGCTCTCGGACTTCTCGAAGGCGGTGCTGCCGGTGATGTGCTCGGCGGCGGTCAGCGCGGGCGCAGTGAGCTCGGCGGCGGCAAAGTACGCGGCGAGCGCGATGTTCATGGACCTGCTGCTCGCGGTCGGGACCGACTTTGTTCTGCCGCTCGTGAGTCTCTATCTCGCGGCGGTGCTCGCCAATGCCGTGCTGCCGCGCGATACTCTCGGGGGCGTCGCGAGCTTTTTAAAATGGGTGTGTACCACGGCGCTGACCCTGCTCGTCCTCGCCTTCACGACCTACCTCGGCCTCACGGGCATTGTCACGGGCAAGACCGACGAGTTTGCCGCGAAGGCCGCCAAGAGCGTCCTTTCAACGGCGCTGCCCGTTGTCGGCGGGACGCTCTCAGACGCGGCGGAGACGCTGCTCGCGGGGGCGGGCATGGTGCGCAACGCCGTCGGCGTCTTCGGCCTGCTCGCCTCGGCGGCGATCTGCCTCGGCCCCTTCCTTGCGATCGGGGTCAAATACCTCGTTTACAAGGGCGTCTCCGCGCTCTCACAGGCGATCTGCGACAAACGCACGGCGGACATGATTGGCGAGATCGGAACGGCATTTGGCCTGCTGTTGGGTCTCGTCGGCGCGGGCGGGATCATGCTCTTTCTCTCGCTCGTTTCGAGCATGAAGGCGGTGGGCGGATGACGGCGGCATCGGAGTGGGTGCGCGCGATCGCGGGCGCGTCGATGCTCTGCGCGGCAGCGCTGGTGCTCACGCCGAAGGGCAACGTCAAAGACGTCCTGCGGCTGCTGTGCGGGATCGTGCTGCTGCTGACGGTCATAAAGCCCCTCGCGGGCTTCGACCCGGCGCGGCTCTCGCTCGACATGGCGGACTACCGCGAGCACGCCGCCGAGATCGCGGGTGACGCACAGGAAACGCAAAACGCGCTGGACAGACGGTTCATAGAGCGGCAGCTCGCCGCATATATATTGGACAAAGCAAAGGCCCTCGGTCTCACAGACGTCACGGCGGAGGTCAGGGTCAAATGGGGGGAGGACTGCTGGTACCCGTATGCGGTGTGTCTGACGGGTCAGCCGCCGCAGCGGGAAAAGACGCTTCTGGAAAACGCAATCGAATACGATCTCGGAATACCGAAGGAAAGACAGTGCTGGAATGGAAACGAAGGGACAAACTGAGGCGCGCGGCGCCGTTTTGCAAAAGCTGCTCAAAAACAGACTCGTGCTGCTTTTGCTTGCGGCCGGGCTGCTTTTGCTGCTTCTGCCGTCCGGCGGCGGAACGAAAAAGACCGGGGACGCAAAGCTCACAGAGCCCGCCTTCTCGGTGACGGACGAGGAAGCCCGTCTCGCGGACGCGCTCGGGCAGATCAGCGGTGTTGGTCGGGTCAAGGTCCTGCTCTCCGTCGAGGGCAGTGCGCAGCGTCAGCTCGCGCAGAGCGAGGAAAAGACGCTCGTCGTCTCCGAAAACGGAAATGAGAGCGTGGTGGACTTACATTATGTAAACCCAGAATATAAGGGAGCGGTGGTCGTCTGCGAGGGCGCGGACGATGCGGCGGCAAAACTCGCGGTGCTCTCCGCTGTTGAGGCCTACACGGGGCTGACAAGCGACAGAGTCACGGTGATGAAAATGAACTGAGAGGTGTATAATGGAGATTAGAAACCAAGAAGAAGAAAAAAGCGTGGAAACGGCCTCGGCGGAAAAGATGCCGAAGCGCGCGGGCGGGGCGCAGCGCGGGAAGCGGACGGTCACGGTGATCGCTGTGCTGCTGTGCGTCGGCGCGGCTGTCTACCTCAACTGGAGCTACAACAAGTCGGCCCCGCTGCCGGACGCGGCGAGCGTCGGCCTCAGCGATCTCAAGAACATGGACGCGGACGGGAAGACGGCTGAGACGGCCTCCGACGCCGACTATTTCGCGCAGGCGCGGCTCACGCGCAAGCAGTCGCGCGACGAGGCGCTGAGCCTGCTCAAGTCGACTGCCGCCTCGAAGAGCGCCTCCAAGGAGACGATCGACGGCGCGATGAGCGCGATCTCCGCGATGGCGAACTATTCAATGGAGGAGACGCAGATCGAGAACCTGCTGCTCGCCAAGGACTTCTCCGAGTGCGTGGCCTTTGTCACAGCGGACGGAGTGACCCTCGCAGTGCCCGCGCCGGCGGACGGGCTGAAGGCCGAGGACGTCGCAAAGATCACGGACACCATCACGACGGAGACGGATTTCAAGCCCACGCAGATCAAGGTGATCGAAGTCAAAAACGGCCAGGGCTCGCCGGCAGACAGCGCAGCGTCGAGCGCGCCGACCGCCGCCTCGCCCACACCGGGCGCGTCCGCCACGCCAGCGCCGACCGCCAAGACCGCCGAGACGGATGACTCGAGCGTTCTCGAATAAGCCGGACGTCGGTACGATTTTTCTTTTCTTTTTTTGAAAACTGTGGTAGAATATCAGATAATCTTGAGCACAGCGCAATTTCGCATTCTGGGAGGCTTTTAAAATGGCTGATAATTATATAACCGCAGCAACCGAAAAAGGAAATGTCTGCATCTCCGAGGACGTCATCGCGACGATCGTCGGCGCCGCCATCAGCGAGATCGACGGCGTGGACGGCCTTGCGAGCACCGTCGGGGACGACATCATGGAGTTCATTGGCAGAAAGAGTTTGTCAAAGGGCGTGAAGGTCGCGTTTGAGGACGACAAGATCATTGTCGATATCCTGCTCATGGTCGATTTCGGCTGTGTCGTGACGGAGGTCGCCGAGAAGGTCCAGTCCTCGGTCGCGAGCGCGCTTGAGGGGATGACCGGCATGTCGCCGACCGTCAACGTCCATGTGAGCGGGGTCTCCTTCCCCAGACTGAAAGCATGAAAAAACCACCGGAAAGCGGACGGCGTCCGCTTTCCGGTGCCTTTCACATCAGATGAATTTCGGAGGAACGAACGATGACCAGAACAGTGGCGAGACAGCTCGCCGTCCAGATCGGCTTTTCCGTCGCTGGAGACCCGAAAAACGCGCAGGAGGCGCTCGACGCCTTCTTTGATAAGGACTATTTCAGCTCGCTTGCGGATGAAAACGAGCTTTTCGCCGAATTTCCGGATGAAAAGCAGCAGGCATATATCAGCACCGTCGTCCTCGGCACGGCGGAACACGCCCGCGAGATGGACGCCTATGTTGAAAAATACGCGCGCGGCTGGAAGGTCTCGCGCATTTCGCGCATTGCCCTGACTATTTTGCGAACGGCGCTTTTTGAAGTGCTGTATTTGGACGAGGTGCCCGACTCCGTCGCCATCAACGAGGCGGTGGAGCTCGCCAAGAGCTACGAGGAGCCGGAGACGGTCTCCTTCATCAACGGCATTCTTGGCTCCTTCATGCGCGGCGAGCTCGGTGCGCCTCCGAAGCCGGAGCGCGAGCCGGAAAACATGTCCGCCGAAGCCGAAGCCGAAGCACCTGCTGAAGTCGAAGCCGAAGCGCTCGCCGAGCCGGAAGCCCCTGCTGAAGTCGAAGCACCCGCCGAGCCGGAAGCACCTGCCGAAGTCGAAGCACCTGCTGAAGCCGAAGCGCCGGAGAGCCCGGAGCAGGTCTGATGGACGGCGCGGTCCTCTCCGTCACGGAGCTCAACAACCACATCAAAAACATGCTCGACTCTGACCCGCTGCTGCAAAGCGTCGCGGTCAGGGGCGAGCTTTCAAACTATAAGGTCTATCCCTCCGGCCACCACTACTTCACGCTCAAGGACCCCGAGAGCGCGCTGCGCTGCGTGATGTTCAGGGGAAATGCCTCGCGCCTGCATTTTAAGCCCGCCAGCGGCATGGGCGTGACGGCGGTTGGCAGGCTCTCAGTCTACCCGCGCGACGGGGCCTATCAGCTCTATGTCGAGCAGCTTCTGCCCGAGGGGACCGGCGATCTCGCCCTCGCCTTCGAGCAGCTCAAGGAAAAGCTGCAAAGGGAGGGCCTTTTCGATCCCGCACACAAAAAACCCATCCCGCGCTTTCCGCAGACGATCGCGGTCGTGACCTCCTCCGCCGGCGCGGCGGTGCGGGACATCATCCGCGTTCTCGGCAAGCGCTGGCCGGCGGCGAAGGTCGTGCTGCTGCCCGTGCGCGTGCAGGGGACCGAGGCCCCGCCCGAGATCGTCGGCGCGATCCATTACGCGAACAAGTACCGGGTCGGGGACGTCCTCATCGTCGGGCGCGGCGGCGGCTCGATCGAGGACCTTTGGGCCTTTAACGACGAGCGCGTCGCGCGGGCGATCTATGACTCCGAGCTTCCGGTCATCTCCGCCGTCGGCCACGAGCCGGACTTTACGATCGCGGATTTCGTCGCGGACCTCCGGGCGGCGACGCCCTCGAACGCCGCCGAGCTCGCGGTCCCGGACGAGGCCGAGCAGCGCGAGCTGCTGGAAAATCTCAGAGCGCGGGCCGGTCACGCGGCCGAAAAGGAACTTTCCGCCCGCCGGGCACGTCTTGAGGATATGGCCTCCCGCCGCGTTGTGCAGAATCCCGCGGCCTACATCGACCAGAAGCGGCTTGAGCTCGACGGCGTCTCAGGCGCGATGCTCGCGGACTTTGAGCGGCTTCTGACTCAAAAAAAAAGCGGCGTGCCAGCGCCTTTCGTTGGCGCTGCCGGCGGATTTCGACCGGCTGCTCGCCGAAAAGAAAAACGCCTACGGCCGCACCGCCGCGACGCTCGACGCGCTCAGCCCCCTCAAGGTGCTGGGCCGCGGCTATGCGATCGCGGAGGACGCGCAGGGCGCGCCCGTCTCGTCCGTCCGCCAGCTGCAGCCGGGCGACACGCTCGAGCTGAAGCTCTCGGACGGCAGCGCGAAGTGCGCTGTCGAGAGCGTGAAAAAGGAACGCAAAAGGAGACTGAGCCATGGCACAGAAGAAAATGAGCTTTGAGGAATCGATGGAGCGCTTGAACGTTATCGTGCGGACGCTTGAAAAGGGCGAGGCTCCGCTTTCGGAGTCGCTGGCCCTCTTTGAAGAGGGAACGGCGCTGATCGCCTCCTGCGGCAGGCTGCTCGACGAAGCCGAGCAGAAGATCGTGAAGCTTCGCAAGGGCGCGGACGGCGCGCCGGTCGAAGAACCCTTCGGGGCGGAGGACGAAACGTGAGCGCCGCAATCGAGGATTACCGCCTCATGGCGGAAACGGCTCTCGCCCAGTGCTTTAAGGACGGGCTCAAGCTTGAGCACCGCCGCCTCTTTGAGGCCATGCGCTACAGTCTGCTCGCGGGCGGCAAGCGCGTGCGCCCTGTACTGGTGCTTGCGTTCTGCGCGGCCTGCGGGGGCGACCCGGAAGCCGCTTTGCCGGTCGCCATGGCGGTCGAGATGCTCCACACCTACTCGCTCATCCACGACGATCTGCCCTGCATGGACAACGACCGTCTACGCCGGGGAAAGCCCACGAACCACATCGTCTACGGCGAGTTCACGGCGACCCTCGCGGGGGACGCACTGCAGGCCGAGGCTTTCGGGACCATCCTGCGCAGCGGCCTGCCGGCGGAGGTCCGCGCGGACTGCGCCGAGGCGCTGGCGAACGCCGCGGGCGCGGACGGCATCTGCGGCGGGCAGCAGCTCGACATGGACGGCAACGGCAAAACGCTCACGGAGGACGAACTCATCGACCTGCAGTCGCGCAAGACGGGAAGTCTCCTTTCGGCGGCCTGTCTCATGGGCGCAATCGTCGGC
>JAKOSQ010000187.1 GCA_029777215.1 Bacillota bacterium | reverse complement strand
GCCGAACCTCTCGCCGATGTCTGTGCGGAAAAAGTACCTACTCTACGACGGCAAGGCCGGCACGGACTGCGACGCGAAGGCGGGCTTAGAGAGCTTGCGCGCGCAGATGGAGCAGATCGGCTACCGGCTCGTCGAGGGCCGGGGCGATTTCGCCGCCGGAGCTTAACGAAACATTTGCGGGGCGGCGCCCCGTTTCCCCCGAAAGGAGAACTTCCATGATAAAACTCGCATTTTACGGCAAGGGCGGCATCGGTAAATCGACGACCGTCTCGAACCTCGCGGTCGCGCTCGCTGAGAGCGGCCTCAAGGTCATGCAGGTCGGCTGCGACCCCAAGGCCGACTCGACCATCAACCTGCGCCACGGCGAGGACGTCCCGACCGTGCTCGACCTTGTGCGCGAAAGGAAGGACGATTTCGTCCTCGCGGACATGGTGCGCGAGGGCTATGCGGGCGTCGTCTGCGTCGAAGCCGGGGGGCCGACGCCGGGCCTCGGCTGCGCGGGACGCGGCATCATCACCGCGCTCGAAAAGCTCGCGCAGAAGGGAGCCTACGAGACTTATCAGCCCGACGTCGTCTTGTACGACGTCCTCGGCGACGTCGTCTGCGGCGGCTTTTCGATGCCGATGCGCTCCGGCTACGCGGACAAGGTGTTTATTTTGACAAGCGGGGAGAACATGTCCATCCACGCGGCGGCGAACATCGCGATGGCCTTGGAGAACTTCAAGGGCCGGGGCTACGCGACCCTCGGCGGGCTGATCCTGAACCGCCGCGAGGTTAAAAACGAGGACGCGAAGGTCGAGGAGCTGGCGGACGACCTGCACACCGAAATTATCGGCAGACTGCCGCGCAGCGAGACGGTCCAAAACGCCGAGGAACTGCAAAAGACAGTGCTCGAGGCCTTCCCGGACAGCGAGATGGCGGCAAACTACCGTGCGCTTGCAAGGGCCGTCCTCGCGGCGAGCGGGGGAGGGGCGACATGCTAAAGCGCGTTTTTGACCCCGACGCGCCGGAGGCCGCCGTCCGCGTGGCGGACGCGGAGTTTCCCGCGCCGTTTCGCTCGGGGCTCGAGTATGGCGCGCCCGCGCGCGGGCCGTGGAACATCGTCCATGTCGGTATGCTCATTCCTGAGAGCCACCAGATCTATGTCTGCGCGCAGGGCTGTCTGCGCGGCGTCGTGCTCACGGCGGCGGAGATGGGCGCGCAGGAGCGCTTTTCGACCGTCGCCATCCGCGAAAACAACGTGCTCGAGGGCGACATGGAGGACCTGATCGTCGAGGGCGTGACGGATGTGCTCCATAAGCTCCCGAAGCTCCCGCCCGCCGTTCTGGTCTTCACGAGCTGCATCCACCATTTCATGGGCTGCGATCTCGAGCTGTGCTACCGTGAGCTGCGCCTGCGCTTTCCCGGCGTCGCGTTCACGGACTGCTACATGAACCCCATCATGAGAAAGAGCGGGCTCACGCCTGACCAGCTCATGCGGCGGCAGATGTACTCGCTTTTAGAGCCGCGCGACATGAGCGAAAAAAGCGTCTCCATTCTCGGCAACTGCTTCCCGACGGACGAGACGAGCGAACTTATGCAGATGCTCCGCGCGGGCGGGCTGACAGTGCGGGACATCACCTGGTGCCGGACCTATCAGGACTACCTCGCGATGGCGGAGAGCGCGACGGGCATCACCATGCTGCCGCCCAGCCGCGCCGGCGGCGACGCGCTCGCGGAGCGGCTGGGCATGAAGCAGCTCTATCTCCCCGTCTGCTGGGGGTATGAAGAAAATGCCAGCAATCTCGACCTCCTCGCGGAAACGCTCTCGCTCCCGCGCGGGGACGACAGCGCCTCCATCGAGCGCGCCGAAACGGCGCTGCGCAAGGCAAAGACCCTCATCGGCGGAACGCCGATTGCCGTCGACTACACCGCGACGCCGCGCCCGCTGGGCCTCGCGCGGCTGCTGCTGGAGCACGGCTTCAACGTCGTCTCCGTCTACGCGGACGGCTTCACGGACGAGGAAAAGGCGGACTTTGATTGGCTGCAAAAAAACGCGCCCGACCTGATGCTCCGCGCGACGGTCGAGGTCCGCTGCCGCGTGCTGCCGCGCGAAACGGCGGAAAAGACCCTCGCCATCGGCCAGAAGGCAGCCTACTTCACCGGCACGCGGAATTTCGTCAACGTCGTCGAGGGCGGCGGCGCGTGGGGCTTTGACGCCGCTGTGCGTCTGGCGCGCGAGCTCGTCGACGCCCATCTCCATGAAAAGGACCCGAGGACCCAAATCCAGCCAAAGGGCCTCGGCTGCGGGTACTGCGTATGAAACAGACTGCAAGCATCATTTCCACCTACACCGCCGACGTCTCGGGCGTGTGCTCCGTGCTCTACGAGCTCGGCGGCATGACCGTCATCCACGACGCCTCCGGTTGCAACTCCACCTACAACACCCACGACGAGCCGCGTTGGTACGACATGGACAGTCTCGTTTTCATCTCCGCGCTCTCGGAGATGGAGGCCGTCATGGGCGACGACGAAAAGCTCGTCTCCGACATCGCCGAGGCCGCGCGCGAGACGCAGCCGCGCTTCATTGCCGTCGCGGGCACGCCCATTCCGATGCTCGTTGGTACAGACTTTGCCGCCATCGCCGCGCTCTGCGAGGAGCGGACGGGCCTGCCGTGCTTCGGCTTTGCGACGAACGGGACGCACAGCTACGTCTCCGGCGCGTCCATGGCCTTCGACGCCTTCGCGAGCCGCTTTGTGCGCGAGGGGGAAAAGAGCGAGACGCCCGCCGTCAACCTCCTCGGCGCGACGCCGCTGGACTTTTCCGTGAACGGCAGCGTCGAGAGCATGAAAAAATTTCTCACGGACGGCGGCTTTGCCGTCTGCTCCTGCTGGGCGATGGGCTCGACGCTCGAGGAGATCGAAAACACCGCACAGGCCACCGTCAATCTTGTCGTCTCGGCTTCCGGCCTCGCGGCGGCAAAGACGCTGCAAGAGCGATTCGGCACGCCCTATGTTGTCGGCGTACCCGTCGGTGGACGCTTTTCCGAAACGCTGCTGCAAGCGCTCCGCCAAGCGGAGCGAACGGGCGAGAGCGGCGTCGCCTATGCCGGCGGGGCGGATGTCTCAAGCGCCGAAACCGTCCTCATCGGCGAAGCCGTTCAGTCGGCCTCTCTCGCCGCCGCCATCGAAGCGGAGACGGGAAAGAGAGCCCGCGTGCTCTGCCCGGTCGAAGCCCCGGACGAGCTCCTGCGCCACGGCGACGTGCGCGCGACGGACGAGGATGAACTCGTCCCCCTCTTAAAAAACGCAAAAACCGTTATCGCAGACCCACTTTACCAGCCAATATGTCCGAAAAACGCAAGCTTCATCCCACTTCCGCACGAAGCCTTTTCGGGCCGCATCTACCGCCGGGACATTCCCGACATCACAAAGTCCACAAAATTTATATTGGGGGAAATGAAAAAATGAAAACCGCAAAGAAACTGACCGCCCTGCTGCTGGCCGTCGCGATGGTCCTCTCCCTCGCGGCCTGCGGCGCGGGCAAAACAACCGAGACGTCCCCGTCCGCGAGCGCAGCGGCGACGGACAGCACGACCGTCACCGTGACCGACCATGCCGGCAACCAAGTGACCGTGCCGAAAAACGCCCAGCGCATCGCCGTGTGCGACATCTACCCGCTGCCGTCCGTCCTGTCCGTCTTTTTTGACAGCGCGGACCGTATCGTGGGTATGCCGGACGTGAGCATGAGCGCCGCCAAGAGCGGGCTTCTGGGCCAGCTCTACCCGAACATTCTCAATGCCCAGACCGGCTTCATCAAGGGCACTGAGGTGAACACCGAGGAGCTGATGAAATTAAAGCCTGACGTTGTCTTCTACAGCGCGGACGACCCGAAGCTCGGCGAGCAGCTGACAGCCGCAGGCTTTGCCGCCGTCGCGATCTCCGCGAGCAAGTGGGACTATGACTGCGTCGAGACGCTCAAAGAGTGGGTCGCCCTTCTGAGCCAGATCTTCCCCGAAAACGACAAGACCAAGACCGTGCAGGACTACAGCGAAAAGGTCATGAAGCAAATCAAGGACAAGACCTCCACGCTCAGCGAAAACCAGAAAAAGCGCGCG
>JAKOSQ010000022.1 GCA_029777215.1 Bacillota bacterium | reverse complement strand
GGTGCGGGTACGGTCGAGAGCGTCGGGCGCGACGACATGTACGGCGAGACCGTCGTCATCGCGCACGAGGGCGGGCTGCGGAGCGTCTATGCAAACCTCGCGGACACGCCGACGGTCGTGAAGGGCGACTCGGTTATGCAGGGCGAGACGATCGGCGCGGTCGGCGTCACGGCGGCGGGGGAGACGAAGGAAAACCCGCACCTGCTGTTTAAGATGACGCTCGATGGGCAGAGCGTGGACCCCAAGGAGTATTTGCCCGCCAAATAAGGAAAAGGCGCTTCCATCCGGCTTGGGTGGAAGCGCCTTGCGCTGTCTGTCAACGGAAGAGCTCTGCTACCTTTTCTACATAGGCGGGGAGTGCGCCCTCAAAATCCACACCGTTGCGGCGTGGCGTTTCGCGCGCAACCGTGCGGTCGATGCTGTCGCACACGAGGGAGATCGCCGTCTCGCAGCTGTCCTTTAAGCCCGCGCCGCGGACCATCAGTGAGGCGAAGGCCGAGGCGAAGACGTCGCCGGTGCCGTGAAAGCTGCCCTCGCGCACAGGGCGCACGCACAGGCAGGTCTCGCCCGTGCGGCGGTCGACGGCGTACACGCCGACGCTGTTTTTCTCCGGGGCCGCGCCCGTGACCGCGATGATCGCGTCCGGCGCAAGCTCACCGAGCGCGTCCGTGAGAGAGCGGAGATAGGCTTCGTCGTGCGGCGCGGCGCGGTAGGGGAGACCCGTGAGGAAGGACGCCTCCGTCACGTTCGGCGTCAGGATCTGCGCGCGGCGGCAGAGTTGCTTGAAAGCCTGGGCCATGTCGTCGCCGAAATTAGCGTAATACTTGCCGTTGTCGGCCATGACGGGGTCGACGATGATCTTCGTCTCCGCAGTGGCGAGAAGGTCGATGATCTCGCTGAGCGTTTCAGCCTGCGCGGGGTTCGCGAGATAGCCGGAGTAGATGCCGTCGAGACGGACGCCCTCTTTTTTCCAGTGACGCGCGATGGGGAGCATCTCATCCGAGAGGTCCTTGAAGGTGTAGCCCGTGAAGCCGCCGGTGTGGGTTGAGAGCAGCGCTGTGGGGATGCAGGCGCACTCCACGCCGCTCGCCGAGAGGATCGGCAGGGCAACCGTCAGCGAGCATTTGCCGAAGCCCGAGAGGTCGTGGATGGCGGCGATTCTGATCGTATCTTTCATAGCAAAAATCCTTTCGCGTGGGACGGCGCGCAGTGCGCGGGGCTCAGTTTTTCTCCTGCTCTGCAAACAGGGCCGTCAGACGGACAAGGACCTCGACGGTCTTCTCCATCGCCGTGAGGGAGCAGAACTCGAAGGGGCCGTGGTAGTTGCCGCCGCCGGTGCCGAGGTTTGGACAGGGGAGGCCCCGGAAGGAGAGTTTCGCGCCGTCTGTTCCGCCGCGGATGGGGATGATTTGCGGGGCAATGCCACATTCGCGCATGGCCTGCTGCGGCAGCGCAACGAGCTCCGGGTGCGGCTCGATCATTTCGCACATGTTGAAATAGCTGTCCCTGAGGACGAGCTCGACGGTGCCCTCGCCGTATTTCTTGTTGAGGTAGTCCGCAGCGTCGCGCATGGTCTGCTTGCGGGCGAGGAACTTTTCCCCGTCGTGGTCGCGGATGATGTACTGGAGCTCGGCCTCCTCCGTGACGCCGGACATTTTGTGCAGGTGGTAAAAGCCCTCGTAGCCCTCGGTGTGCGCGGGGGTCTCGGCCGGCGGGAGCAGGGCGGCGAATTCAAGCGCGACAAGCGAGGCGTTGACCATGATGTTCTTGGCGCTGCCGGGGTGGATGCTCTTGCCGGTGATGAAGACGCCGGCGTTCGCGGCGTTGAAGTTTTCAAACTGGATCTCGTTCATCTCGCCGCCGTCGAGCGTGTAGGCGAAGTCCGCGCCGAAGGCACCGGGATGGAAGGCTTCCTCGCCGCCGCCGACCTCCTCGTCGGGCGTGAAGGCGATGCAGAGCTTCCCGTGCCTGGCCGCGGGGTGATCGCGGAAGTATTCGACGAGCTGCATGATCTCGGCCACGCCCGCCTTGTCGTCCGCGCCGAGAAGCGTGGTGCCGTCCGTCGTGACGAGCGTCTCGCCGACGTGCATTTTGAGGACGGGGAAGTTTGCGGGGTCGAGCGCCAGACCGCTCGTGCCGAGGGCGATCACGCCGCCGTCGTAATTTTCGATGAGCTGGGGCTTTACGTTTTCGCCGGAGGCGTCCGGCGCGGTGTCGATGTGGGCGATGAGGCCAAGCGCAGGTGCATTTTTGTTTTCGCAGTTGGCCGGCAGATACCCGGTCACGATGCAGTGCTCGTCGAGCTTCACGTCCACACAGCCGAGAGAGCGCAGCTCTTGCTCAAGCGCTTTTCCGAGCGCCCACTGCTTTTCAGTTGAGGGCACGACGCCCGCGTCCTCGCGGGACTGCGTGTCGTAGCTGACATATTTGAGAATACGGTCTTTGATCGTCATACTGTTCCTTCTTTCGAGTGATTAAATCGCATTATAGCACGGTGCTGTGCTTTTGAAAACCCTCTGTTTTAAAGGGCAAAGGCCCCGTCGACGCCGATGACCTGGCCCGTGATGAAGCGCGCGCGGTCGGAGACGAGAAACGCCGCGAGCTCCGCGACCTCGTCGGGCGTGCCGAGACGGCAAAGCGGCGTTTCCTCGCAGAGAACGGCGCGGTCGGCGTCGGAAAAGCCTGCCATCATGTCGGTGTCAATGACGCCGGGGGCGATGCAGTTGACGCGCACGCCGGAGAGGCCGACCTCCTTCGCGAGCGCGCGTGTGAGGCCGATGACAGCCGCCTTGGAAGCAGAGTACGCTGCCTCGCAGGACGCCCCGTGGACGCCCCAGACGGAGGAGAGCGTCACGACCGCGCCGCTCTTTTCGCGAATCATCGCGGGCAGCGCGCGCCGGATGCAGTGAAACGGTCCGTCGACATTGACGGCGAAGACGCGCCGCCACTGCTCAGGTGTGAGGTCGGTGAGCAGGCCGTATTCGGAAATTCCCGCGTTGCAGACGAGAACATTTACATCCCCGATCTCGTCATACATATGCCCGACGGCGGCATCGTCCGCGACGTCCGCGCAGACGGCCCGGCCGCCGAGCTCGTGCGCGAGGGCCTCGGCCTTTTCGCGGCTGTGCAGATAGTTGATGTTGACGAAATAGCCGTCCC
The DNA here is from genome assembly GCA_029777215.1 of Bacillota bacterium. GTDB lineage: Bacteria > Bacillota > Clostridia > Oscillospirales > Oscillospiraceae > UBA2658. The sequence continues at coordinate 1,608 of JAKOSQ010000022.1, read as the reverse complement.
GCGCGAGGGCGCGGGCGATCGCCTCGCCGATGCCGCGGGACGCGCCGGTGACAAGCGCTGTTTTCATGGGCTTCACTCCTGCCGATTATACTTGCCGTCGCGCGCGGGAAAGCGCACGGAACGACAGGGTTATTGTACCACAGATGTGAATGAACTGCGAATATTTTGCCGCTTTTCAAAGCGGATATTGAAAAATGCTGTGAGCCTGTGTTAAAATGAACTATCATGGCCGTACCGGACGCACCGGACGGTCAATGACTGTGCCCCGCGGCCTTTTGGCCCGGCGGGGAAAAGGGGGAAAACGAATGCGCACGATCATCTGCAAAAAGTGCGGTAAAAAAATCGACGCTACTCTGGGCATCTGCCCCTTCTGCGGAACGACCTTCCCGGTCGACCCGCAGGACGAGGCCGCCCGGGAAAAAGATAAAGAACTCGAGTGGGCCATGAGCATGGACGACGAGCCGCTGCCCGGCGGCTTCGGTCCGGCACCGCGCCCGCAGGACCCGAACGCGGGTTCCGGCTTCGGTCCAGACGGCGTCTACCGCGGCGCGCCCAACAACAATACATACGCGCAGGACCAGCCCGATGCGTATGACCAGCCCCGGCAGCCCTATGGCCAGAGCCGTTCCGGCTACGGCCAGAACCAGAACGCCGGCTATGGTCAGACCCCGCCGGCCGGCAAGGGCACGTCCTTCGGCATCGACGACATCGAAAAAGCCGACAACGACGAGCTTTTTAACACTCGCGTCTGGAAAAACGACCCGGAAGCCACCCGCGCCGTCGGTTCCGACCGGCCGCGGACAGCCGCGCCGCCCGTCTCCCGGCAGGAGATCCATGTGCCGCCGCGCGAAGCGCAGGAGTACCGCCGTCCCGTCCGCGAGACGCCCGCCGCCGCCGCCGAGGCCCGCGCCAAGGCCGAGACTGAGCGCCGCAAGCAGGAGGAACTCCACAAGAAAAAGATTTTCGTTTCGGCCGTCGCGATCATCGCGGCGCTGACGCTGCTGCTGTCCATCATCGGCGGCGTGTTCGACTTCGGCAAAAATGCCGGCACGCAGGCGATGCCCGACGTCGTCGGCTACACTGCCGACACCGCCAAGAACGTCCTTGTAAACGACCCATACAATCTCGATGTCGAGCTCAAGACCGTCTCGAGCGACAAGACGGCGAACACCGTCATCGAGCAGAGCATCGAAGATGGCAAGAAGATCAAGGAAGGCGAGAGCGTCACGCTGAGCATCTCCGACGGCAAGGGCAAGGACGACGCCGAGACCTCCGCGGGCACCGAGTACGTCGACGTCCCGGACGTCACCGGCAAGACCTATGATCAGGCCAAGTCCACGCTCACGGCCTTCGGCCTTGAGATCGCCCGCAACGACGACGTCTACAGCGATCAGGACGCGGGCGACATCGTCGCCCAGACGCCGATGAAGGGCGCAAAACTCCAGAAGGGCGACCTCGTCACAGTGACCGTCTCCAAGGGCCAGATGGTCTCCCCGTCCCCGACGACCCACACCATCACGGTGACGGCCGGCAAGGGCGGCAGCGTCAGCCCCAAGGGCAGTGTGAGCGTTTCGGACGGCGAGGACAAGGCCTTCACCTTCACCCCCT
>JAKOSQ010000186.1 GCA_029777215.1 Bacillota bacterium | reverse complement strand
CGAAAGGAGGCGGTAAGCATGGACAGGACCCCAAAAGAAAAACCGCTTGAAAAGCTCATCCACGGCATTTTTCTCGTTCTCGGCCTCGTCGCCGTTGCGAGCGTGCTGCTCATCAGCGTCTATCTCATTGTCGCGGGCCTCCCGGCCATCCGGGAGATAGGCCTTGCAAAGTTTCTGTTCGGCAGGACCTGGGCCTCGACCGCCGCGACGCCGCAGTTCGGCATTCTGCCGTTTATCCTCACCTCGGTCTACGGCACGGCGGGCGCGATCGTCCTCGGCGTGCCGGTAGGCTTTTTCACCGCGGTCTATCTCAGCAAGCACGCACCCAAATGGCTGCGCGAAACGGGCGAAGCCGCCGTCAGCCTCCTCGCGGGCATCCCCTCAGTGGTCTACGGCCTCGTGGGCATGATGGTGCTCGTTCCGGGCATTCAGCGCGTTTTCGGCCTCGCGGACGGATCGGGCCTGCTCGCGGCGATCCTGGTCCTCGCCGTGATGATTTTACCCTCCATCGTCAAGGTCTCCATCACGGCGCTCGACGCGGTGCCGAAGGAGTATGAGGACGCCTCGCTCGCCCTCGGCGCGACGAAGATCGAAACGACCTTCCGCGTCTCCGTTCCGGCGGCGAAGAGCGGCATTGCGGCGGCGGTTGTCCTCGGCGTCGGCCGCGCGATCGGTGAAGCCATGGCCGTCATGATGGTCGCCGGCAACGTCGCCAACATGCCGAGCCTTTTCCAGAGCGTCCGCTTCCTCACAACGGCGGTCGCGAGCGAGATGTCCTACTCGGCGGGCCTGCAGCGGCAGGCGCTGTTTTCGATTGCGCTGGTGCTGTTTTTCTTCATCATGCTGATAAACGCGCTTTTGAACCTGGTTTTGAAAAGGGGCGGTGAGAAATGAAAAACGGACTGACAATGAAGCGCCGGGCCTACGCCGGCGCGATGCGCGTGCTGATGACCCTCGGTGCGGCGCTCACGCTGGGACTGACGCTCTTCCTCATTTTCTACGTTCTGCGCGAGGGGCTGCCGAACATCACCTGGAAGCTTCTCTCGACAAAGCCGAGCTACCTCACGGAGAGCATCGGCATTCTGCCGGATATTTTAAATACGCTCTATATCCTCCTCGCGGCACTCGTAATCGTGCTGCCCCTCGGCGTCGGTGCTGCGATCTATCTAAACGAATACGCCGCCAACAAGAAGGTCGTCGCGGTCATCGAGTACGCCGCCGAGACGCTCTCCGGCATCCCGTCGATCATCTACGGCCTTGTCGGCATGCTGTTTTTCTGCCAGTTTCTCGACATGCAGACCTCGCTTCTCGCGGGCGCGCTCACGCTCGTCATCATGAACCTCCCGACTGTCATGCGCACGACGCAGGAGAGCCTCAAGACTGTGCCGGAGGGCTACCGCGAGGGCGCGTTTGCCCTCGGGGCGGGGAAGTGGCGCACGATCCGCACGGTCGTGCTGCCGAGCTGCGTCGACGGCATCCTCACCGGCTGCATCCTCTCCATCGGACGCATCCTCGGCGAGAGCGCGGCGCTGCTGTTCACGGCGGGCTTTGCCCACGAACTCAACGGCCTCGCCCAAGGCATCACCAGCGCCGGCGCGACGCTGACCGTCGCCCTTTACGTCTACGCCAAGGAGCAGGGCGAGTTCGGCGTGGCCTTTGCCATCGCGGCAATTTTGCTCATTTTGTCTTTCGTCATCGACCTTGCCGCCACCCTCGTCGGCAAAAAGCTGAAGGGGGAGCGCGAGCAGTGAGCATGACGGCCTTTCAGGACATAAAGCTATCGGAGATAAGGAATAAGCCCATGAACAACACAATTTTATCGATCAAGGACCTCTGCCTCTGGTACGGCGAGACGCAGGCGCTCAAAAATGTTTCCCTCGACATCCCGGAGCGGAGCATCACGGCGCTCATCGGCCCGTCCGGCTGCGGCAAGTCAACCTTTTTAAAGACCCTCAACCGCATGAACGATCTCATCCCCGGCGTCAAGATCACGGGCATGGAGCTCTACAAGGGTGAAAACCTCAACGCCCCGTCCGTCGACGTGACCTCGCTGCGCCGCGAGATCGGCATGGTGTTTCAAAAGCCGAACCCCTTTCCCATGAGCGTCTACGACAACGTGGCCTACGGCCCGCGCACGCACGGCGTCAAAAACAAGGCCAAGCTCGACGACATCGTCGAGCGCTCCCTGCGCGACGCCGCGATCTGGGACGAACTCAAGGACCGTCTCGGGAAATCCGCCCTCGGCCTCTCCGGCGGGCAGCAGCAGCGCCTTTGCATCGCGCGCGCTCTCGCGGTCGAGCCGGAGGTGCTCTTAATGGACGAGCCGACGAGCGCCCTCGACCCGATCTCCACGGCGAAGATCGAGGAGCTTGCAACGCAGCTCAAAAGCAGATATACTATTGTTATCGTGACCCACAACATGCAGCAGGCGGTGCGCATCTCCGACCAGACTGCCTTTTTCCTTTTGGGCGAGCTCATCGAATACGGTGAGACGGAGCATTTCTTCGCCATGCCGAGCGATAAACGAAGCGAGGACTATATAACGGGGAGGTTTGGATAATGCGCACAAGATTTGACGAACAGTTATCGCTTTTAAACCGCGAGCTCATCGAGATGGGCGCGCTGTGCGAGCAGGCCATTGCGTTGGCAGCGCAGGCGCTTTTGACAGGCGACACAAAGCTCGCGGGCGAGGTCCCGCCCCTCGAGGACGAGATCGACCGCAAGGAGCGGGATATCGAATCGCTGTGTCTGAAGCTCCTTTTGCAGCAGCAGCCCGTCGCGCGCGATCTGCGGCAGATTTCCGCCGCACTCAAGATGATTACGGACATGGAGCGCATCGGCGACCAGGCGGCGGACATCTCCGAGATCATCGGCTTTCTCGGCGGCCGGACCGGCGCGGAGTGCGCCCACATCGGCGAGATGGCGCGCGAGGCCATCGGCATGGTGACGGGTGCGGTCGACGCCTATGTAAAGCGCGACACGGCGCTCGCCGCCGGCATCATCGCGCGGGACGACACGGTCGACGCGCTCTTCGACAAGGTAAAATCGGCGCTGGTCGCCATGCTGCAGGAGCACCCGCAGGACAGCGAGTACGCGCTGGATATTTTAATGATCGCAAAGTATTTTGAACGCATCGGCGACCACGCCGTGAACATCGCGGAGTGGGTGGAGTTTTCCGCCACAGGTATGCACAAGGGTGAAACGGAGCTTTAAGCGCTCCGAAGAGAAACGAAAGGGGAGTCGGCGCTGTGATCTACTGCGTTGAGGACGACGAGAGCATCCGCGAGATCGAGGTCTACGCTTTGAAGTCCACGGGCTTTGAAGCCGCGGGCTTTGCGGACGGCGCGGCCTTTTTTGAGGCCGTCAGAGCCGAGACGCCGCAGCTCGTGCTCCTCGACGTCATGCTGCCCGGCGAGGACGGCGTCGCCATTTTGAAAAAGTTCCGCGCCGCTCAGGCGACGCGCGGCGTGCCCGTCATCATGGCCACCGCCAGGGGCGCGGAGTACGACAAGATCGCGAGCCTCGACCTCGGCGCGGACGACTATCTCGTCAAGCCTTTCGGCATGATGGAGATGGTCGCGCGCGTCAAGGCCGTGCTGCGCCGCGTTTCCCCGCAGGGTGAGGGGCAGCCCCTCGGAAGCGGCGGCATCGAAATGGACCTCACGACCCACCGCGTCACAGCGGGCGGGCAGAGCGTCGAGCTGGCGCTCAAGGAATTTGAAGTTTTGCGCCTGCTTCTGAGCCAGCCCGGCGTCGTCTTCACGCGCGAGCGCCTGCTCTCAGAGGTCTGGGGCATGGATTACGACGGCGAGACGCGGACGGTGGACGTACATATTCGCACGCTGCGCGCCAAACTCGGCGCGGCGGGGGAACAGATCGAGACGGTTCGCGGCGTCGGCTATCGAATGGGGGACGGAAAATGACCAGACGCATTTTCAATTCCATTTTCGGCGTTTCATTTTTGCTTCTGCTGTGCTGCCTTGCGGTGGTCACGGCGCTTTTGTATCAGAATTTCACCTCTGTCCAGAAAAAGACCCTTGTCACCGAGACGCAGCTCGCGGCGCAGGGCATTGAAAAAAACGGCATGGCATGGTTCGACGGCCTCAAGGCCGACGGCTACCGCCTCACCTGGGTCTCGGCGGACGGCACGGTGCTCTGCGACACGCAGGTGGACGCTTCGTCCATGGAAAACCACGCGCAGCGCGAGGAAATTCGCGAAGCGCTTGAGACCGGCAGCGGCGAGAGCGTCCGCAGCTCCGCGACGCTCGGGACCAGGGAACTTTACCGCTCGCAGAAGCTCTCGGACGGCACGGTCATCCGCGCCGCCGTCACGCAGCAGACCGCGTGGAGCCTCGTCGTCGGCATGCTGCCGCCGTTTTGCGCAATCCTCATCGCGGCGGCGGTCATCGCCCTGCTGCTCGCGGGGAACCTCGCAAAGCGCATCGTCGGGCCGCTCAACGCGCTCGACCTCGACCAGCCTTTGGAAAATGAAGCCTACCCGGAGCTCTCGCCGCTGCTCACCCGCATCGAGCGCCAGCACCGCCAGATCGGCGAGCAGCTCTCCGAGCTCAGCGACAAGAAAAACGAGTTTGAAACGATCACCGGCAGCATGTCCGAGGGACTGATTCTGCTCGACGACAAGGGTAGGGTGCTGAGTATCAACCGCGCCGCGACGATTCTCTTTGAGGTGGACGACGCCTGCGTCGGCAGAGACATGCTGACGGTGGACCGCAGTCCCGAAATGCAGCGTCTGCTGACGGACGCCCTCGCGGGCAAGCGCTGCGAAGCACTGCTGAAGCTCGGCGGCGCGAGCTTCGAGGCAAATGCCAGCCCCGTCTTGACGAACGGTGAGACGCGCGGCGTCTGCATCCTGGTTTTCGATGTCACCGAAAAGGCGGCGCTCGAGGCGCAGCGCCGGGAGTTTTCCGCGAATGTCTCGCATGAGCTCAAAACGCCGCTGCAGTCCATTATGGGCTCGGCGGAACTCATCGAAAACGGCTTGGTTCAGCCGGACGACCTGCCGCAGTTTGCCGGCCGCATCCGCACGGAGTCGGCCCGGCTCGTGACGCTCATCGACGACATCATCCGCCTGTCCCAGCTCGACGAGGGCGGCGAGCTGCCGTTTGAAACGGTCGACCTGCGCGACGTTGCGGACGAGGCCGTCTCACTCCTCGGACCCGAGGCGGAAAAGAAAAACGTCTCGCTGAGCGTGACGGGCGAGAGCGTGCAGATCAGCGGCGTGCGCCGTCTGCTGCACGAGATCGTCTACAACCTCTGCGACAACGCCATCAAGTACAACGTCGCGGGAGGCAGCGTCAGCGTCGCCGTCGGCAGGGAGGATGGCGACGCCGTCCTCATCGTCGCGGACACCGGCATCGGCATCCCGAAGGAATCGCAGGGCCGCGTGTTTGAGCGCTTCTACCGCGTCGACAAGAGCCATTCCAAGGAGACTGGCGGCACAGGCCTCGGCCTGTCCATTGTCAAGCACGCCGCGCAGCTCCATTTGGCGCGGCTCGAGCTCTCCAGCGAGCTGGGGAAAGGCACGACCGTCGCGGTCCGCTTTCCGCTTTGAGACTGAATAAAAGCACTGCCCCGTTTTCACTGAACGGGGCGGTATTTTTTGTTAATTTTTTCTTGAAAAAATTGAAGAAAGTTCTTGCAATATTTCAATGACTATGCTATATAATAATTAAAACCACATTATGTGATTTTAATTGTGTAAGATTGCGAGGCGGTACGATGAAAAACTTCATTTTGACAACGGAGAGCGGCTCCGATCCCTCTGAGGAAATGGTAGAGGCGTTCGGCCTCCACGTTTTGCCGATGCACGTTGCGCTTGGCAGAGAGAGCCGCGACGACGGTGCCTTCCCCGTGAAAGATGTTTTCGGTTACTACGACAAAACGGCTGAAATGCCGCACACCTCGGCGGTGAACCCCGCCGAATATATTGATTTTTTCACAAAGCTCCGCGCGGAAAATCCGAGCGCAGAGATTGTCCACATCGCGTACACGTCCCTTGCCTCCTGCACCTATCAAAATGCGGCGATTGCGTTGCGGGAACTGGGGGATGCGCACATTCATCTCATCGATTCGCTGAATGTTTCCGGCGGCATTTCGCTGATTTTGTGGAAAGCACACAGCGTTCTCGCTCTCTCGCCGGATGTTGACTCCGCTGTCGCGCAGATCAAGGATTTTATCGCGCAGGTCAAAGTGAGCTTTCTCCCGAATACGCTGGAGTATTTAAAGGCCGGCGGGCGCGTTTCAAACGCTGCCTATCTCGGCGGCACGCTCCTGAAGCTCAAGCCGCTTATCCGCATCAAGGGCGGTCGCCTTGTTGCGACAAAGATGTATCGCGGCACGATGAACCGTGTCTGGTACAAGTATCTGGATGATTTTATCGACAATTGCGGCCCCGATCGGAAGATGTTTGTTCTGTTCTATGTTGAGGGATTTTCGATGGAACTGCTTGCGAGAATAAAACAGTATGTTTTGGACAAAGGTTTCCGCGAAGTCATGATCACGCACACCGGCAGCGTCATCGCCTGCCACGGAGGCCCCGGCGCCCTCGGCCTCGCCGCCTGCTGATCGCGCAATACGCCCGAACCCAAAAAAGAAGACACGACCAAGTCGTGTCTTCGGCTGAACCCTGTTGAAAATACAGGAGAAAATAAGAAAAAACCCGCAGTCTCAAGGACTGCGGGTTTTACATTTACTGGTGCGCGAGGCGGGACTTGAACCCGCACGCCCTTGCGAGCACTGGCACCTGAAGCCAGCGAGTCTGCCAATTCCACCACTCGCGCACGTTTCGCAATGCCAGATAATATTAGCATTTTACTCTGCGTTAGTCAAGAGCTTTTTAAAAAAATCGGCATGAGTTTTTGATTTGCTAACGCAAATCGTTAACGCGTTGTAATTTTT